>JAWWPK010000339.1:0-3044 GCA_033854925.1 Nocardioidaceae bacterium
CGCGGCCGGCTAGGCACCGCTCGGATGGCCGGCTTCACCAAGCAGAAGCTCGGCCGCGCCGCGATCTGGGTACGCCCGACGTCGCCAGAGCGGGTCGTCTGGGGCGGCGGTGGCAGGGTCTTCACGCTGCTGTCCGACGCGCCGCCGGATGCGGTCAACGCGGTGGTCACGACCCTGCCGCACGAGAAGCTGCCCAAGACGGGCATCCTGGCCCGGCTGCAGCGCGGCTTGGCCCGGCTCGGGTCCTGGCTCAACCCCTTCGACTGACACCTCACGTCGACCTCACGGACGGCACGCGAGACTGTTGCTCGTGAGCAACGACAGCAGCGACGCCTCCACACCACCCCCCGCCCCGTGGTGGTCCCGTGCCGACACCGACCAGTGGGGTGCGCCGGCCGAAGCGCCGAGCGCCGCACCGAACACAGCACCTAACACTGCGCCGTACGGCGAGACGACCGCGTTCGGCACCCAGCCCTACGGCAGCGCGCCGTACGGCACCACCACGCACAACGCGCCGTACTCCGGCACCACCACCACCGCCCCGCTCTGGGGGGAGCCGGTCTCGACCGGTGCGCCGGCCTGGGGCTACCCGACCGACACGATCGGCGGCCCGCTGTCCTCGCACACTCCGAAGCGGGCAGGGTTGCTCGCCACTGTTGGTGCCGCGCTCGCGGTGGCCCTCGTGGCGGGCGGTACGGCGGGCTACTTCGCCGGCCGCCAGTCCAACTCGGACTCGCTGACCGACCCGTCCGCCAGCCTCGGCACCGGCTCGTCGACCTCCTCCACCCTCAACCGCGCCCCCGACTCCGTCGCCGGCATCGCCGCCCGGGTGCTGCAGTCCGTCGTCAACATCTCGGTGACCGCGCCCTCGGGCTCGGGCACCGGTTCGGGTGTCGTCATCCGCTCCGACGGCTACGTGCTCACCAACAACCACGTCGTCGACGCACCCAACGCCGAGGTGACCGTGTCCTTCAACGGCGCCGAGGGCGTCGAGGTCCCCGCGCAGATCGTGGGACGTGACCCCGACACCGACCTCGCCGTCATCAAGGTCCAGACCGACAAGAAGCTCGTCCCGGCTGCCCTCGGCCAGTCCCGCAGCCTCGTCGTCGGCGACCCCGTCATCGCGATCGGCTCGCCGCTCGGCCTCGCCGGGACCGTCACGACCGGCATCATCAGCGCTCTCAACCGCACCGTGAACGTGCCTGGCGAGAACGGCGCCCGCACCCCCCTGTTCAACGCGATCCAGACCGACGCAGCCATCAACCCGGGCAACTCGGGCGGCGCCCTCGTCGACGCCAAGGGCCAGGTGATCGGTATCAACTCCGCCATCGCCACCCTCGGCGGTGGCAGCTTCACCGGCGACCAGAGCGGCAGCATCGGCGTGGGCTTCGCGATCCCGATCGACGAGGCGCGCTCAGTCGCGGAGGAGCTCATCCGCACCGGCACCGCAACGCACCCGGCGATCGGCGTGAAGGCGCTGACGTCGACGTCCAGCGGTCAGCTCGGCGCGACCGTCCAGGCCGTCATCCCCGGCGGCCCCGCCGAGACGGCCGGTCTGCAGCCCGGCGACATCATCACCGCGGTCGACGGGACCACGGTGCACAGCGTGGATGAGCTCATCATCGCCATCCGCGAGCACAAGGTCGGCCAGACCGTCACGCTCACCTACCTGCGCAACGGCAAGAAGCAGACCGCCAAGGCGACCCTGGAAGACAACAAGGGCAACTGATCGGACCTACGCTGAGCCGGTGTTCAACTCCCTGGGCTGGCCGGAGATCTCGGTCCTCATCGTCCTGGGGTTGTTCGTCTTCGGCCCCGAGAAGCTTCCCGGCATGGCAGCCGAAGCCGGTCGCACGCTGCGCAAGGTGCGGCTCTACGTCAAGGGGCTGACCGACGACCTGAAGACCGAGCTCGGTCCGGAGGTCGGTGACCTCGACCTCGCATCGCTCAACCCGAAGACCTTCGTACGCAAGCACCTGCTCGAGGACTTCCTTGATGAGGGTGAGGAAGACGACCTGCCGCCGCCGCGGCTCAGCTACCGGCCGCTGCTGGCCACCGAGGTCCCCCCGTGGGACCCCGACACGACCTAGCTACGGGCGGCGGGGGACAGGCCGAGGGACATGCCGACCAGGCCGCGGGGCTTGCCGGTCAGCGCATCGGTGATCGACAGCAGCGCCTTGGCCGCCTCGGAGTCGGAGTCGTCGAGGACGAGCGGCTTGCCGCTGTCGCCGCCCTCGCGCAGGCGTACGTCGATGGGGATCTGACCGAGGAGCGGGACGCTTGCGCCGAGCGACCGCGACAGCGAGTCGGCGACCGACTGGCCACCCCCTGACCCGAACACGTCGATGCTCTCCCCGCAGTGCGGACACGGCAGCCAGCTCATGTTCTCGACGACGCCGGCGATCCGCTGGTGGGTCTGCAGTGCGATGGAGCCGGCCCGCTCGGCGACCTCCTTGGCGGCGAGCTGCGGGGTCGTCACGACGAGGATCTCCGCGGACGGGACGAGCTGTGCGACGGAGATCGCGACGTCGCCGGTGCCCGGAGGGAGGTCCATGAGCAGTACGTCGAGGTCGCCCCAGTAGACGTCGGCGAGGAACTGCTGCAGAGCGCGGTGCAGCATCGGCCCTCGCCACACCACCGGGGTGTTGTCCTGCGTGAACATGCCGATCGAGATGACCTTCACGCCGTACGCCGACGGCGGCATGATCATCGACTCGACCTGCGTCGGGCGGCTCTCGACCCCCAGCATCCGCGGAACGCTGAAGCCGTAGATGTCCGCGTCCAGTACGCCGACCGAAAGGCCCTTGGCGGCCATCGCGACCGCGAGGTTGACGGTGACGCTGGACTTGCCGACGCCGCCCTTGCCCGAGGCCACCGCGAAGACCCGCGTCAGCGACCCGGGCTGCGCGAACGGGATCTCGCGCGTGGGGTTGTCGCCGCGGAGCAGGGTCTGCAGCTGCTGCCGCTGCTCCGCGCTCATGACGTCGAGCTCGACCTGCACGCTGGTGACGCCGGGCAGCGCGCCGATCGCCGCGGTGACGTCG
>JAWWPK010000340.1:0-2589 GCA_033854925.1 Nocardioidaceae bacterium
GCCGTCGAACAAGATGATGACGAGAGCGACCGTCACGAGCCGCTCGACGGTGCGCTGCGGCGGTGACCGCAGGTCGGGCACCAGCTGCGCCATGACCGCTGCGGCGGCGAGGAACAACGCCGGCGTCGGGACCTGCAGCCGGTCGGTCAGCCGGTTGGAGAGCACCGCCAGGAGGCCGGCCGCCCCGACGAGCAGCACGACCAGGCCGAAGGCCTGGGCCTCGTGCAGCGGGTCCACGGGCGCTCCTGGGGTCGGCATGGCTGTGCGACTGCCGACCAGGCTTCCCGGCGCACCGCCGCCGAGTCTGCCCTACCGGCTCAGTCCTCCGCCGCCGTACCGCCCATCTTGTCGTTGATGGCGTTGACGACCGTCGGGTCGGCGAGGGTCGTCACGTCGCCGAGCTCGCGATGCTCAGCGACGTCCCGGAGCAGCCGGCGCATGATCTTGCCGCTGCGGGTCTTGGGCAGCTCGGGGGTGATCAGGATCTGCCGGGGCTTGGCGATCGGGCCGATCTCCTTGGCGACGTGGTCGCGCAGCTCCTGCAGGAACGCCTCGCCGCTGCTGACGTCGTCGGCGACGGATCCCTTGGGCGTGACGAAGGCGACGATCGCCTGGCCGGTCGTCGCGTCGTTGGCGCCGACGACGGCGGCCTCGGCGACGGATGGGTGGCTGACGAGTGCCGACTCCACCTCGGTCGTGGAGATCCGGTGTCCGCTGACGTTCATGACGTCATCGACCCGACCGAGCAGCCACAGGACGTGCTCGTCGTCCCACTTCGCCCCGTCGCCGGCGAAGTAGCGGCCAGGGAACTTGCTCCAGTAGGTCTCGCGGTAGCGCTCCTCGTCGCCCCAGATCCCGCGCAGCATCGACGGCCACGGCTCGTTGAGGGTGAGGTAGCCGCCCCCGACCTCGCCGACGGACACGCCCTCACCGTTGACGACGTCGACCTCGATGCCGGGCAGTGGCCCCATCGCGGACCCGGGCTTGCAGGAGGTCACACCCGGCAACGGCGCGATCATCATCGCGCCCGTTTCGGTCTGCCACCAGGTGTCGACGATCGGGCAGCGGTCGCCGCCGATGACGCGGCGGTACCAGATCCAGGCCTCCGGGTTGATCGGCTCGCCCACGCTGCCGAGAACGCGAAGACTCGACATGTCGTGCTGCGCGGGGAGCTCCTCGCCCCACTTCATGAAGGTGCGGATAGCAGTCGGTGCGGTGTAGAGGATCGAGACCTTGAAGCGCTCCACGATCGACCACCAGCGGTCCTTGCCGCCGGCATCGGGGGTGCCCTCGTACATCACCTGGGTCGCGCCGTTGGCGAGCGGCCCGTACGTCACGTAGCTGTGCCCGGTGACCCAGCCGATGTCGGCCGTGCACCAGTAGACGTCCGTCTCGGGCTTGAGGTCGAAGACCGCCCAGTGGGTCCAGGCGCACTGCGTCAGGTAGCCGCCGGAGGTGTGCAGGATGCCTTTCGGCTTGCCGGTGGTCCCGGACGTGTAGAGCAGGAACAGCGGGTGCTCGCTGTCGAAGCTCTCCGCCTGGTGACTGTCCGGCTGGCGGTCCACGAGGTCGTGCCACCACACGTCCTTGTCGGTCCACGCGACGTCCTGACCGGTGCGGCGTACGACGAGGACCTTCTCGACCGTGCTGCACCGCTCCACCGCCTCGTCGACCGCGGGCTTCAGCGCCGCCGCCGCTCCACGCCGGTAACCGCCGTCGGCCGTGACGATGTAGCGCGCGTCCGCGTCGGTGATCCGGTCGCACAGCGCCTGCGCCGAGAAGCCGCCGAAGACCACGCTGTGCGGCGCGCCGATCCGGGCGCAGGCGAGCATCGCGATGACGGCCTCGGGGATCATCGGCAGGTAGATCATCACCCGGTCGCCGGCCTGCACGCCCAGCTCGGTGAGGGCGTTCGCGGCCTTGCACACCTCGACGAGCAGCTCGGCGTACGTGATGACCCGGCGGTCGCCCTCAGGCTCGCCCTCCCAGTACAGCGCCACCCGATCGCCGTTGCCGGCTTCGACATGCCGGTCGACGCAGTTGGCTGCGACGTTGAGCTCGCCGCCGACGAACCACTGCGCGAACGGCGGCTCCCACTCCAGCGCCGTGTGCCACTCCTTGTCCCACTGCAGCCGCCGCGCCTGGGTCTCCCAGAACCCCAACCGGTCCGCCCACGCGTCGTCGTACGCATCCGCCGTCACGTTGGCCTCGGCCGCGAGCTCCGCGGGCGGCTCGAAGCGGCGGCTCTCGTTCGCGAGGGCGGACAGCCCGGTCTGCTCGGTCATGGGTCCGAGCCTGTCCCACTGCCGCGCGCCCCCGCAACCCGCCCCCGCAACCCGCCCCCGCAACCCGCCCCCCGCCACCCGGTCCGCCCCGGACCTGGGACGAGTGACTGCCACCTCGGCTGGTCCTGGCGGGCGCGCACGCGAGATGGCGGCCCCGGGGGCGGCAGGTGGCAGTCACTCGTTCCGAGGCCGATCGGTAGCGTCGACGCGGTGACGACCGCCGCGACCGACCTCCTGGCGCCGTTGCTCGACCTGCCGGGCGTCCCGGAGTCCGTGGCGGAGGCGCGTACGGCGGTGGACCAGC
>JAWWPK010000341.1:0-6338 GCA_033854925.1 Nocardioidaceae bacterium
CATGCCGGTCACGAAGTGGGTGACCTTCCCGTCGGTCTGCGCCCAGATCTCCGGCCCGGTCGTCTCGTAGTGCGAGCGCGGGTTGTGGGGGTTGGAGTACTGGTCCGGCTTCCACGCGCCCGGCTGCGAGGCGAGCTTGTCGGAGACGTTGTAGTAGGAGTCGGGGTGCTCCGGCGGCACCGCGGTGGGGCACACGACCACCTCCGCGCCGTAGGCCTTGAGCACGTTGCGCTTGTCCTCGCTCACCTTGTCGGGGCAGACGAAGACGCACTTGTACCCGCGGGCCTGGGCCACCATCGCCAGGCCGACACCGGTGTTGCCGGAGGTCGGCTCCACGATCGTGCCCCCGGGCTGGAGCTCACCCGAGGCCTCGGCGGCGTCGATCATGCGGACGGCGATGCGGTCCTTCACCGAGCCGCCCGGGTTGAGGTACTCGATCTTGGCCAGCACGAGAGGTCCCTCCTCGCCCTGCTGGTCTCCCGGAGCGAGGTCGAGGGTCTGGTGGAGCCGGACCAGCGGGGTGTCGCCGATGAGGTCGAGGACAGAGTTGGCGTACTGCACCCGGACAATCTATGCACCTACCCGTCCGTAGCATGGATCCGTGGGCAAGGCCGGGGCAGCGCGCAAGCTTGCTTCCGCTGCGGCATACGGCGGTGGCGGCCTCTCCGCGCTCGGCGCCGCTCTCTACGCCCTGCTGAGAGCCGAGGCGAAGCTCGCCCGGCGGACGATCGGCGACCCCGGTGACGTGCGGCCGCCCGACGCGACCGGCTGGTACGGCCGCGGTCGGCCGGGTCCGGCGATCAAGATCGTGCTCCTCGGTGACTCCAGCGCTGCCGGGTACGGCGTCGAGCGGGTCGAGGAGACACCCGGCGCGCTGCTCGCCAGCTGGGCCGCAGAGCGCGCGGACCGGCGGGTCTACCTGCGCGCGTTCGGAAAGGTCGGCGCGCGGTCCTCCGACCTGGCCGGCCAGCTCGACCATGCCCTGCCGATCGAGCCCGATGTCGCGGTGATCCTGATCGGCGTCAACGACGTCACCCACCGGGTCCGCCCCGCCGCCTCCGTCGGCGACCTCGCCGAGGCCGTGCGCAGGCTCAGGGACGCGGGGGTGGCGGTCCTGGTCGGCACCTGCCCCGACCTCGGGACCGTCCAGCCGATCCCACCGCCGCTCAAGCAGGTGGCGCGCACGTGGTCGCGGCGGATGGCCGCTGCGCAGACCATCGCCGTGCTCGAAGGCGGCGGCCGGACAGTCTCGCTGAGCTCGGTCCTCGGGCCGGAGTTCGCGGCTGCGCCGGCGCTGCTGTTCGGCCCCGACCAGTTCCACCCCTCTGCCGCCGGCTACCGGTCGCTGGCCACCGTGCTCGTGCCGTCGATGCTGGCGGCGCTCGGCCTGATCCCCGAGGACGAGGCCGCTCCCGAGGCGCTCCGCGGCGAGGGCGTGCTGCCGATCACCGCCGCGGCCCTGCAGGCCGTGAACATCCCCGGCACGGAGCTGGACGGCACCGAGGTGGCCGGTCGGTCCCGCGGCGTCCGGGGGCTCTGGGTCGAGCTCCGGCACCGCCGCCGGCACCCGCACCCCGAGGCCGAGGCGCCGCACGAGAGCGACGAGGACGTCACCGAGAGATCGGGCACGAGCACCGGGTGACCGGGAGGCAGGAAATGACGACGGCCCCGAGACCCGAAGTCTCGAGGCCGCCGGAGCCGTCCCCGTGAGACGAGCTCGGTGTGGCTGGCTGTGGCTGGTGGTGGCTGGTGGTGGCTAGTTGTCGCCGAAGATCGCGAGCAGGCGCAGCAGGTTGGTGTAGATCCAGACCAGGCTCACCGTCATCGCGAACGCCGCACGCCAGGACTCCCGCTCGGGGATCCGGTTGGCGATGCCCAGCTCGACGAAGTCGAAGTCGAGGATCAGCATGAAGACACCGAGCACCAGACCGGCGACGGCGGTCAGGATGCCGAGGCTGCCGAAGCCGAAGAGGCCGAGCGACGAGCTGAACAGGCCCAGCACCAGCTCCATCAGGCTCAGCCCGACCATGCCGAAGACGGCCGCGATCACGAACATGCGGAACTTGGCGCCGACCTTGATGTTGAAGAACTTGTAGGCCGCCAGGGTGCCCGCGAACGCCGCGAACGTCCCGACCACGGCCTGGATGACCAGGTTGCCGGAGCCGCTGCTCGAGTAGATCGAGTCGATGAACTTGCTGAACGCACCGATCGCCACTCCCTCGGCGACGGCGAACGCCATCACGAGGCCGGGGCTGACGACCCGCTTGAACGAGTTCACCATCGAGAGGGCGAACGCCACGAGGGAGCCGACGGTCAGGGCGGTGATCAGGCCGCCGGGGACCTGGTTGGCGGTGATGTCACCGGTCACCAGCCACGTGACGGCGGCGGAGACGATGACCAGCCCGAGGCTGATCGCGGTCTTCTGGACCACCGAGTCGATGGTCATCGGACCGGTCGTTGCCGGCGCGTAGCCCGTGTCACCCGGCGCGCCCACGGACCACTGGGAGGGGTCGGTCGTCTGGCCGTAGCCGGCCATCGGCGCACCGTTGCCGGCGTAGGTCTGGTTGCCGTAGAGGTTGGCGCCGCCGCGGTTGAACTCCTCCGACCGTCTGAAGATCGGGTTGTTGCTCTGCATGGTCTCTCCTTGGAGGCCGGGGTGACTTGGGTCCATCGTACGGACCCAATACAGGTTGAACGCAGGTCCGCGCTCGGGCGTTCCCGCCGTGGCTGTGGATTCGCTGAGATCCAGCGGCCAGTCAGCGTCCGGCTCAGAGCCGCTGGATGCGCACCGAGACGGTCCTTGTCGAGTTCGCCCGGACCAGCACGTAGCGGCCGGTCCGCCGGTAGGTGCCGTGCTGGACGGCGACCCGGTAGCCGTGCGGATAGTGGAGCGGGCTCACGAAGATCCGCGTCGGCGCGGTCACCGACCGATCGGGTCGGAAGCGGAACCAGAACCGGCCGCTGCCCGGGCGGAACCGCATCACCAGCGGCGTCCCTGCGACGGCCTGCGCGTAGGTGCGGACCAGCACCCGGACCTTGGCCTGCTTCACCGACGAGAGGTCGGTGTCGTCGGTGAACAGTCCCTGGTCACCGTCGGCCGTCGTGGGGTCGTTCCAGTACTTGTAGGCCCAGTGCGTCCAGCCCATCAGGTGTCGGTCCGCCGATGCGGCGTCGATCTTGATCGCCGGGACGTTGTCGGTGGCGCCCCACTCACTCATCATCGGCACGGCGTGCATGCGCTCGGACTGGTCGAGCGCATGCAGCTCGCGGCCGTCGGAGTACGCGCGGCAGCTCTGCACGTCGCTGCCCGGGATCCCCTGGCTCTGCAGGAAGACCGCCGGGCAGTAGTTGTGCCACGACAGGCCGAGCTGCTGCTCACCCGCCGGAGCGGTGAAGAAGGTGTCGACCGCCTGGCCGCCCGCGAACTGCTGCGGCTCCCACCAGACGATGTTGTCGGGGTCGACCGCCCGCACCGCCTTCAGCCCGGCCTCCATCGCCGGCTGCAGCTCCGTCGGGTAGGACTCCGGACAGCCGGTGGTCAGGCAGGTCGGCCACTCCAGACCCATCCAGGGTTCGTTGAGCAGGTCGTAGCCCATCAGGTACCGCTGGTGACTCCAACGTTGGGCGGCGACCCGCCACGCCGCGAGCCAGCCGTCGAGCAGGCCCCGGCGGTTGGCCCAGAAGTCGTCGAACATCCCCGAGACCTCCGGCGTCCAGTAGCCGGTCGGGAACGGCGCGACCAGGGGCGGCGTGAGGTTGTACGGCGGCTGCCGCACCGCCGCCCAGTCGGGCACGCCCTCGCCGCCGTACTCCTCGTGCCACTGGTCCTGGTGCATGTCGAGCTGGATCCAGATCCGCTTCCTGGCCAGCAGGTCGAAGACCCGCTGCCACTGGTCGAGGTAGGCCGGGTCGGCCTGCCCGGGCCCGCTGGGCGTGAGGCCGGCCCACAGCGTGCCAACGCGGGCGGCGTTGAAGCCGTGCCGCGCCAGCCAGCCGGCGTCCTTCTTGGTGAATCCGATCGGCCCGTTCGGTGGCACGTACGGCTTGCGCTTGTAGACCAGGTTGAGCCCGTGCACGATCACGACCCGCCCTTGCGGGTCGACCAGCCAGCGCCCCTCGCGCCGCAGCTGAGGCGGCTCGCGACGACTGGCGTGGACGCCACCACTGCTGGTCGAGCCTGTCGAGACCGCCGCAGCGGGCGGCGTGACCAGCCCGAGGCCACTCACGACCAGGCCAGCCAGCACGATCAGGACACGGAGCCGGTGCACACCGCAGACAACTCCGCGGCGCCGGTCAGGTCACGCCGGGTCCCGGCGCGCGACGACCACGGTGTCGGTCGCGACCCGCGGCTCGCCGTCGTGCCCGGGCACCTCTCGGGTGCGGGCATCCGCGACGTCGATCCGCCAGCCGTCCTCGAGCAGTGAGGTGACCCGCTCCGGAGGGAAGAGCAGATGGCTCAGGTGGGGGTTGCGCAGGTCGGTGTCGCGCTCGGCCGGGTGGTGCCCCGCGACCAGGAGCGTGCCGCCGGGGCGGACGGCCTCGGCGATCGCGGTGTAGACGCGGTCGAAGTCGGCCTCGGGCACGTGCACGTACATCGCCGAGACCAGGTCGGCTCCCCCCGGCAACGGATCGGCGGCCAGGTCGACGTGCACCCAGTCGGTCCGGTCCGCCACCCCGGCCTCGCCGGCGTGCCGCCGGGCCTTCTCGAGCGCGACCACCGACAGGTCGGCACCAGTGGCGCGCCAGCCGCGCCCGGCCAGCCACACCACGTCGGCGCCCTCACCGCAGCCGACGTCGAGCGCCAGGCCCGGCGGCAGCTCGGTGGCGTGCTCGACCAGGCGGGGGTTCGGCTGCCCGGACCAGACGTGGTCGTGCTCGGCGTACCGCTCGTCCCAGAACTGCTGGCTGAAGACGTGCGCCTCGTCCGGTCCGTCCGGTTCGTACATCACCCCTCGATCCCCCGATCGGCGGCAGCCAGCGGGGCCGGGACTGGTGTCCCGGCCCCGCTGGGTTGCGCTGAGTCAGTTCCCTCGGAAGACGTACTTCGTGCCGTTGACCTCGACCCAGCGCAGCAGCGCGTCGGCGTTGGAGCCGCCGGCGAAGCCCTGGGTGATGCAGATGTCGTCGGAGATGGTGTTCGTACCATGGGCGGCCTTGACCGTGAGCCACGGCTGGTCGGGGAGGCTGCCCCCGTCGTCGTCGTAGCGGACGCTGCCCTGGGTCACGACGTACTCGTTGAACTCGCCCTCATCCAGGTCCGGGTCGGGCGACTGGGTGTTGGCCGAGAAGATGATGTCGTGGTCACCAGCGGGGCTGGGAGTCCCGTCGTTGAGGAACAGCCGCAGGTACGGCGCCGCGAACTGGCCGTTGGCGGTCGCCCGGTAGCGGACGTTGTAGCTGATGCTCTTGACCGCGGAGACATGCTGGCCGTTCATGCCCTTCCAGCAGACCGAGCCTCCGGTGAGACCCGCGTCGGCGTACGGGCCGAACTCCACGCCGTCGGGCGTGAGCGACACCGAGGGGTTGGTGGCGTCCCAGGGCAGCGTGCTGCCCAGCGCGGAGACCACGGTCTCGCCGGTGCCGGAGGGACCCGCGGGACCCTGCGGGCCGGTCGGGCCGGTCTGGCCCTTGAGCTTCTTGACAGTGCCCGGCCTGATGTCCTTGAGCTTGATCGTGTGGTCCTTGATGTCCGCGGACGTGATCAGTCCCGCGGAGTAGCCCGCTCCCGCGCCGATCAGGGCGATCACTGTCGCCCCAGCCAGAATCGTGACGAGTCGATTGTCGGCTAACTTCCTGAACTGCATGATGCTCTCCCCAATTTGGATTTCGTTTCCCCGCTACCCGGAAGCGGTTGACCGAACAGTCCCCCGCCGTTGTCTCGATGTAAAGACCCAATCTGGTGAGACAGGAGGGGCCGGTGCGATTCGCAAGGGTGCCCCCGGTGGGGCTCGAACCCACACTGAGCCGCTTTTAAGGCGGTTTCCTCTGCCGGTTGGGATACGGGGGCCGGCTCAGCGTAAGGCGGCGGCGTGTCCCAGCACGGCGTCGAGCATGGGTGCGGTGAGGCGGCCGGTGAAGGTGTTCTGCTGGCTCGGGTGGTAGCACCCGAGCAGCGTGATACTGCGACCTGCGCCGGGGCCGGCACCGGCCAGTGCCGCCTCGGCGCCGTGCCCGAACCGCGGCTTCGGGGCTGGGAGCTGCCAGCCGATTCCCCGGAACGATCGCAGCGTCGCGTCCCAGCCGATCGAGCCGAGTGCAACGACGACACGGACGTGCTCGACCAGGAGCGCGAGCTCGGCCTCGATCCAGGGTGCGCAGGTGTCGCGCTCGGCGGTGCT
>JAWWPK010000342.1:0-2704 GCA_033854925.1 Nocardioidaceae bacterium
GATGCGGTCGTCCATCCTGCGCGACCGGCTGGTCGGCATCCAGGTAATGGGGCATGACCTGCCCTACCGGAGCAACAACGTGACGCTCGATCCGAAGGTGCGTGACTTCCACGGCATCCCGGTGCCGCGCATCACGTGGGCTCCCGGTCAGCACGAGCAGGTGGCGCAGGAGTTCTACCTCCCGCACATCACCGCCGTGCTCAAGGCCGCCGGAGCCACAGTGACTGCAACCGTGCCTGCCAACTCCGCGCAGATCCCGGTGCTCGGGGCCATCCCGGACACCAAGCACGTGCTCGGCGGCATGCAGATGGGGGTGAGCGAGAAGGACAGCGTCACCGACGGCTTCGGGCGGATGCACGGGATGGACAACGTCTACGTCGCCGACGGCGGCGTCTTCGCATCGTCGGGTGGCCAGAACCCGACGCTGACCATCATGGCTGTCGCACTGCGCATCGCCCGTCACCTGGCCGGGACCGCAGGCCCCGCAGCTGCCGGCGCGGCGACGCCCGGCAGCGAGGTGCACGACACGTTGCCCGCGACGGGCGGCCGACCCTTGCTGCCCCTGACGGCTCTCGCGGCGACCGGGGCCGGGCTCGCCGCGCGCCGCGCGACCTGATCGGGTGGAACCCGGCGAGTTCCGCGGCGTCCAGTCGCGCTTCCACACCGACGCCACACCGTGGTGGCCCGACCCGATCCGGCCGCCCGCGGGTGCGCCGAACCTGCTGCTGATCGTCCTCGACGACGTCGGCTTCGCCCAGCTCGGCTGCTTCGGCTCCGACATCGCGACGCCCAACATCGATGCGCTCGCGGCGAACGGGCTGCGCTACACCAACTTCCACACGACGGCGCTGTGCTCACCCACCCGCGCCTGCCTGCTGACCGGGCGCAACCACCACGCCAACGGCATGGGACGCGTCAGTGAGCTCGCGACCGGCTTCCCGGGGTACGACGGCCGCATCCCACGCGCCAACGCGCTCCTTCCGGAGGTGCTCGTCCCGCACGGCTACGCCGCGTGGGCGATCGGCAAGTGGCACCTCACCCCCGAGGAGGAGATCCACCTCGGTGCGTCGCGGGCGCGGTGGCCGCTCGGCCGTGGCTTCGAGCGGTTCTACGGCTTCTTCGAGGGCGAGACCCACCAGTTCGCCCCGTCGCTCGTGCACGACAACCACCGGGTCGCGCCGCCGTCGTCGTACGACAGCGGCTATCACCTCACCGAAGACCTCGCCGACCGCGCGAGCGAGTTCGTCCGCGACTTGCGAATGACCGAGCCGGACAAGCCGTTCTTCCTTTACCTCTGCCCCGGTGCCTGCCACTCGCCGCACCAGGCGCCGGCGTCGTACATCGAGGCATATCGCGGGCGGTACGACGAGGGCTGGGACGTCTGGCGCGAGCGAGCTTTCGCCCGGCAGCTCGCGGAGGGGTTGCTGCCGGCGGGCACCGAGCTCTCGCCACGTCCCGAGTGGGTGCCTGCCTGGGACGAGCTGACCGCGGATGACAAGAGGTTGTTCGCGCGCTACATGGAGGCGTTCGCCGGCTTCCTCACGCACACCGATGAGCAGATCGGCCGAGTGCTCGATGGTCTGCGTGAGACCGGCGACCTCGACAACACCCTTGTGCTGGTGCTGTCCGACAACGGTGCGAGCAGTGAGGGGGGACCGACCGGCTCGCTCAACGACGTCCGGCTCTGGAACGGCGCCCGCACGACGCGGGAGGAGGCACTCGCGCGGATCGACGAGATCGGCGGGCCCTTCTGCCACAACAACTACCCGTGGGGATGGACGGTCGCGGGCAACACGCCGTTCCGGCGGTGGAAGCGCGAGGTGCACGAGGGCGGCGTCGCCGATCCGCTCATCGCGCACTGGCCGGTCGGGTTCTCGGCGCGCGGTGAGGTGCGGCACCAGTACGTCCATGCGATCGACGTCGCCGCAACCCTGCTCGACGTCGCGGGCACGGCGATGCCGGACGTCGTTGCCGGGGTGCCGCAGCGGCCCCTGGACGGTGCGAGCTTCGCCTCGACCTTCGGCAATGCCGATGCGCCGGCACCCCGGTCGACGCAGTACTACGAGATGTTCGGTTGCCGGGCGCTGTACGACGACGGCTGGAAGGCCGTCACGTATCACCCGATCCAGTCCGACACTCCCGGTCTGCAGGACGCGACGTGGGAGCTCTACGACCTGCGAGTCGATCCGAGCGAGTGCCACGACCTGGCTGCTGCCGAGCCCGATCGTCTTGCCGCGATGGTGGATCGTTGGTGGGCCGAGGCCGAGCGCAACCAGGTGCTGCCGCTGGACAACCGGCCGTTCTCGGCTTTCGTCCTCGACCGGCCGCGCCCGGCGCAGGACCGGCAGCGCTACGTGTACTACCCGAGCGCCATCGCGGTACCTGAGCCGGCTGCGGTCAGCGTGCGCAACCGCAACCACAGGGTGATCGCCTCGGTGGTGATCGGCGAGCCAGCTGCGGAGGGCGTGCTGCTCTGCCAGGGGTCGCGTCTCGGCGGCTGGTCGTTCTTCTTGCAGGACGGGCGCCTGCACTACGTGCACAACTACGTGGGGCTGCGCGAGACGGCGATCGCCGGCGATGTCACCCTGTCGCCGGGGTCTCACGAGCTCGGCTTCGTCTTCACCAAGACCGGTGATCACCAAGGCGTAGGCACCCTGCTCGTCGACGGCGTCGCGGTCGGCTCCGGGCCGCTGCACCACCAGAC
>JAWWPK010000343.1:0-4181 GCA_033854925.1 Nocardioidaceae bacterium
GTCGCCGGCTCGACGTCGAAGGTCGTGACGCTCTAGACACCCGGCCACTCCATGCCGGGCTTGTGGCGCGGTGTGGGATGGTTCGCCGAGCCATGACGAACCGACCTCCGCAGCGGCCCCTGCTGACGGCCCTGCTGACGATCCTCTGCCTGGCCGTGCCGGCCCTCGCCACGCAGGCACTGACCGCGGACAGCGCCGCTGCCGACACCGCCGGCGCGGCGGCGTACGACCACGGCCTGCACGAGTCCGACTGCGACCTGCTCGGACGGGAGTTCGTGAAGAACCAGGGCTGCTCCCGCACCCGGTGCAGCGAGGGTGCGGTGCTCTGGCGGAAGACGTACGGCGCCGAGGCCTGCACGCTCCGGAGCGCACCGAAGGGCTTCGGGTTCGTCGCGACCGTCGACGTCCGGCAGTGCCGGGCCCTGAACCGGCGCTGGATCTCGCAGGTGAACTACTGCGCGTCCGAGCCGGACCGGTCCCCGGGAGGCCTGTTCAGCGCGCCGCAGTGCGTCGGCGCGGCGACCGTCTACGTGAACCTGTCGGAGACCTTGGGCTACTACGACGAGTGCATCACCCTGGCCCGTGCGGTGGAGCTGGTGCAGCAGTCTTCCGTCGACCACCTGACCCTCGAGGAAGAGGTCTCGCTACGGTCCAGCACGCAGTGCCCGTACCGCCCCGGCCACGCGTACGTCGACGGCGCGTGCGTCGACGACCCGGCCTTCAGTCCGTCAGCCGGCGGAGTGGTGATGATCGGTGACTCGCTGACCTGGCGGGGCTCCGACGAGCTGGGCCGCCTGCGCCCGTCGTTCACGCTCGACGGCGAGCCCGCCCGGCCCCCGACCGAGCTGGGGTCGCGCCTTGAGTTCTTCCGGTCCGGCCACGGCGAGCCCGACGGGTTGATCATCGAGCTCGGCACCGTCCCGGCCAGGAAGTTCGGCCGCGGGGACCTGGTGAAGGTGGTCCGGAGCGTGCCGCGCGGGACGAAGGTCATGCTGGTCCTGCCCTACTACGAGCTGAACAGCCACCCCCTCGTCGTCACCCCGCAGTCGAAGCACGTCGACGCCTGGATGCGTGGCCTGGCCCGCTCGCGGAAGCACTCGTGCGTCGCCGACTGGCCGGCGTACGTCCGGTCGCACTCCGGCATCCTCCAGGACGGCGTGCACACCAAGCACGCCGCCGAGGGTCGGTGGGCGCACTGGATCTCCCAGCAGTGGGGCCGCTGCTGAACGGTCAGCGGGCGGAGGAGCCCTCCACGTAGTCGGAGTCGTGGGACTTGACCCACGCCATCAGCTTGCGCAGCTCGCGGCCGGTCTCCTCGATCGGGTGCTGCGCGCCCTGCTCGCGGAACTTGTTGAACTCCGGGGAGCCGGCGTCCATGTCTGCGATGAAGTGCTTGGCGAACGAGCCGTCCTTGATCTCGGCGAGGATCTGCTTCATGTTCTCCTTCACGTCGGGCGTGATCACCCGCGGACCGGAGACGTAGTCGCCGAACTCAGCGGTGTCGGAGACCGACCAGCGCTGCTTGGCGATGCCGCCCTCGTACATCAGGTCGACGATCAGCTTGAGCTCGTGCAGGCACTCGAAGTAGGCGACCTCGGGCTGGTAGCCGGCCTCGGTGAGCACCTCGAACCCGTACATGACCAGCTGCGAGGCGCCACCGCAGAGCACCGCCTGCTCGCCGAACAGGTCGGTCTCGGTCTCCTCGGTGAACGTGGTCTTGATGCCACCGGCGCGGAGGCCGCCGATCGCCTTGGCATAGGAGAGGGCGAGCGGCCAGGCGTTGCCGGAGGCGTCCTTCTCGACGGCGACGAGAACGGGTACGCCGCGACCGTCGACGTACTCCCGGCGGACCAGGTGACCGGGACCCTTGGGAGCGACCATGAACACGTCCACGCCCTCGGGCGGGGTGATGTAGCCGAAGCGGATGTTGAAGCCGTGCCCGAAGACCAGGGTGTCACCGGGCGCGAGCTCGGGCTCGATCTCCTCGGCGTACAGCTTCCGCTGGTGCTGGTCGGGCGCGAGGATCACGATGACGTCGGCCTCCTCGGCCGCCTCGCGCGGCGTGAGCACCCGCAGCCCCTCGGCCTCGGCTTTCTCGCGGCTCTTGGAGCCGGGCTGCAGCCCGACCCGCACGTCGACGCCGGAGTCGCGCAGCGACAGCGCGTGCGCGTGGCCCTGGCTGCCGTAGCCGATCACCGCGACGTTCTTGCCCTGGATCAGGGCCAGGTCGGCGTCGTCGTCGTAGAACATCTCAGCAGCCACGGGGCTTCTCCTTCTGGTTGCGTTGGCGAGGCAAACTTACGAGGTTTCGAGACGGTCGCTGTGCGACCTCCTCAACCAGCGGACAGTCAGCCGGCGGCAGGCGGTGTGGGTACGGCGACCGGACGCAGCGACCGCTCGGAGATCGAGCGGGAGCCGCGGCCGATGGCGACCATGCCGGACTGGACGAGCTCGCGGATCCCGAACGGCTCGAGGATCTTGAGCACGTCGGCGATCTTGGCGGCGTTGCCGATCACCTGGACCGTGACCGCGTCGGTGGCGACGTCGACGACGCTGGCGCGGAACAGCTGGACGACGTCGAGGATCTGGCCGCGGGTCTCGGCGCTGGCCGCGACCTTGACCAGCACCAGCTCCCGGTGCACGGAGGCGTCCTGGTCGAGCTCGACGATCTTGATCACCTCGACCAGCTTGTTGAGCTGCTTGGTGACCTGTTCGAGCGGGGAGTCCTCGACGTTGACAGCGATCGTCATCCGGGAGATCTCGTCGTGCTCGGTGGGGCCGACCGCCAGCGACTCGATGTTGAAGCCGCGCCGGCTGAACAGCCCCGCGATCCGGGCCAGGACGCCGGGCTTGTTCTCGACGAGGACCGAGAGGGTGTGGGTCACCATCAGATGCCTCCCGCGAAGGGTGTCGAGCTGCTTGGCGTGCTCAGCGTGCGTGCATGCCTCTCCGGGGTCCCCGCGGAATCGCGAGTGCAGCGAGCGCATTCCGTGGGGTGGTCGCTTGGCGCCGGAGCGAAGCCATACCGGGTTGTCTCGCGAGCGACGGCAACGCCGCGAGGTGCGTGCGCTGTGTGCGCGTAGCGCACGACATCCCTCGTGGGAGGCATCACAAGTCGTCCTCGTCGAACTGGGGGGCGAGGTCGCGCGCGTACTTGATGTTGTCGTTGCTGGTGCCGGCGGCGACCATCGGCCACACCATCGCGTCGCGGTGCACCCGGAAGTCCACGACGACCGGGACGTCGTTGATCTCCATCGCCTTGGTGATGGTCGCGTCGACGTCCTCGGGGCTGTCGCACGAGAGCCCGACGCAGCCGTAGGCCTCGGCCAGCTTCACGAAGTCGGGGATCCGCTTGGAGTGCAGGTCGGTGTTGGAGTAACGCTGGTTGTAGAACAGGGTCTGCCACTGGCGGACCATGCCGAGCGACTCGTTGTTGATGATCGCGACCTTGATCGGGATGTCGTTGATCGCGCAGGTGGCGAGCTCCTGGTTGGTCATCTGGAAGCAGCCGTCGCCGTCGATCGCCCAGACGACCTGGTCGGGGCAGCCGACCTGGGCCCCCATCGCGGCCGGGACCGCGAAGCCCATGGTCCCGAGGCCGCCGGAGTTGATCCACTTGCGCGGCTTCTCGTAACCGACGAAGTGCGCGGCCCACATCTGGTGCTGGCCCACGCCCGCGGTGTAGATCGTGTCCGGGCCGGCGATCGCGCCGAGGCGCTCGATGACGTACTGCGGCGCCAGCGAGCCCTCGGGGGTGTCGTAGCCGAGGGGATAGGCGTCCCGAACCCCTTCGAGGAACTTCACCCAGCCCTCGTAGTCGCCGCTGTGGCCGGCTTCGGCCTCGGTCTTGAGCGCGACCAGAAGGTCGATCAGCACCTCCCGGACGTCGCCCACGATCGGGACGTCGGTGTGCCGGTTCTTGCCGATCTCGGCCGGGTCGATGTCGGCGTGGATGATCTTGGCGCCGGGGGCGAAGGTGTCGAGGTTGCCGGTCACCCGGTCGTCGAAGCGGGCGCCGAGGCTGATGATCAGGTCGCTCTTCTGGAGCGCCGCGACGGCGGCGACGGTGCCGTGCATGCCCGGCATCCCCAGGTGCTGGATGTGCGAATCCGGGAACGCGCCCCGAGCCATCAGCGTGGTCACGACCGGAATGCCGGTCAGTTCGGCCAGCACCTTCAACT
>JAWWPK010000344.1:0-16760 GCA_033854925.1 Nocardioidaceae bacterium
CGCGCCAGGACCTACTGCGAGAGCTGCTCGCGCGAGCACGTGCGGGCGATGGAGGGCAAGCTCGACAGCGAGTACTGGTGACCCTGGGGGCTTCCTCACCCCGCCCGGGCCAGCGCAGAGCTCGCGCGGTCGGCAGCCTGGTCGACCAGATCCTCGGCCCACGCGCAGCCGCAGTGGAGGTGGCGGCGGTACGCCGTGACCGTCGGCGGGAGCAGGCCGAGCGCCACCGTGGCCGACCACGTGGCCGGCACCTCGCCCTCCGCGCCGGCGGCGAGGTCGCGCACCGCCCACGCCACGCCCAGGGCGCGCAGCGCCGGGTCAGGCTCGGAGGGCCGCAGCGGTGGCGTCGTGGCGACCTGCTCGACCACCAGGGCCCGGCGGGGGTCCTGCTCGCCGAGGTGCGCGTCGACGCAGCGCAGGCAGGCGGTGGCGCCGGGGACGACGTAGGGGCCGAGCAGGGGGCCGCCGAGACCTTCCCGCACGACCAGGTGCGGCGTACCGGACCGCATCCAGTCGTCGAGCCGCGCACGAGGCGGCTCGCCCTCGCTCCAGACCAGCGCCACCGAGGTCTCTGCGGCTGTGCGGGCCAGCCGGAGGCCGGTCTCGCCGACCAGCCGCAGCAGTGCCGGGAGGACGCCGTCGGGCGCGTCGACCTGGACCCGGCAGCGGGCGCGGCGCTCGGTTCGCGCGGCGTCCGCGTCGGCGGCCACCACGAGCCCGGTGGTGACCAGGGCATCGAGCACCGGGGCCGTCGCTGCGTTGAGGGTGGTCAGCGGGCCGCCGTGGGCCAGCTCCACGAGCAGCAGCCGCACCGCCCGGGAGTCCGGCAGCACCGCGGCGAAAGGCGGATCCGTGCCGAGCTGGAGGTGAGCGTCGTCACGGCGGGCGAGCCCCACACCGGGGCGCAGCAGCCAGGTCATGGGTCACGGTCACACGGATCGCGCCGGGCCGTCGGTGGCCATCCACAGGGTTGACCGAGAAAAACGACGGTGCCCCCGGCTGAGCCGAGGGCGCCGTCGTCGAGTCTGGGGCGAGCTTGTCAGGCCTTGCCGAGGATGCGGTTCAGGTTGATCCCGCACACCGGGCAAATGGCCTTGGCCATCCGAGTGCCCTTGTCGTTGACCCGGACCTCTCCCTCGGCCTCGCGCTTCTCCTTGCACTTCACGCAGTAGAACTCGCCGCTCCAGGTCTCCGCCATGACGGCCTCCTTGCCTATTCTTCTTCTCGGTCGTCGCGGCGGGGGACTCAGCCCAATCTCTCGGGTCAGGGGAAGCCCGCCGGAAGCTCTTGGAACGGGTCCTTGAGCCGCTTTGACCGTACTCCACGCCTGCGCGAACCGGTGACAGGCGCTCGGCGCGCCGGATATCGACAATTCCGGCGATTTCAGGCGTGAAACTGCTCACGGCGTGCCCGCCGGGCCGCTCAGTAGGGTGCGCGCATGCCCGCCAACTCCCACCTGCGCGTCGAGCGGCCCTCCGACGGCGTGGCCCTCCTGACCCTCGACAACCCCGACATGCGCAACGCGATGTCCGACGAGATGACCTCGTCCTGGGTCTCCGCGGTGGCCGAGCTGGCCGCCGACCGGGACCTGCGCGCGGTCGTCGTGACGGGCGAGGGATCGGCGTTCTGCTCCGGCGGGAACACGTCCTGGATCGCCAGTGAGCCGGACGCCACGGTGGACCAGCTCCGCGCCCGGATGCTGCCGTTCTACCGGGCCTGGCTCTCGATCCGCACCCTCGAGGTCCCCACCATCGCCGCGGTCAACGGTCCGGCCATCGGCGCCGGCCTGTGCCTCGCGCTCGCCTGCGACCTGCGGTACGCCGCGGCGGGGGCCAGGCTCGGCGTGCCCTTCGTGAAGCTCGGGATGCACGCGGGGATGGGCGGCACCTACCTGCTGCCGGAGGTGGTGGGCGAGGCGCACGCCCGGGACCTGCTGCTCACCGGTCGAGTCGTGGACGCCGACGAGGCGCTCCGCATCGGGCTGGTCTCGCGCGTGCTGGACCCCGCGACGTTCCTGGCCGACGTGCTCGAGATCGCTGCCGGCGTCGCCGCCTCTGCGCCGATCGCCACCCGGCTCACCAAGCTCGCGCTCCTGGACAGCGGCCACACCGACCTGGAGACCGCGCTGCAGTGGGAGGCGATGGCCCAGCCGATCACGCTGGCCACCGAGGACCTCCAGGAGGGAATTCGCGCCTCGCAGGAGAAGCGCCCGCCCCGGTTCCGCGGCCGCTGAACCGTCGACCGGGGACCCGGGTCTGCGCCGGGTCGACCAAGAAGCGAAGCCCCCGTGCCCGCCGACGCAGACCCGCCTTCCCCTTGCGGATCTCCACCGACGGACCCGGGGGCCTCGTCGGAGCGCAACGGTAGGCACTGGGTGCGGGGTGGGCAATGGCCCAAGTGGTGACCCTGTGGACAAGCCTGTGGAGAACTCTGTGCAGAACTTCGCTCACAGGTGGAGGACACGCGTTCCAGCCGTGAATCAGCCTGTGCACAACGGGTGGATGCCGCCGTCGATTCCGGGCCTGACCTGCAGCAACACGATTCCACCGGGTGTGGACGAAAATCTCTTTGCCGGCAATCTCCCTCGGCCGGGCCCCGGGGCGTGGCCAGACGGGCCCGGGACATGCCCAAGGACGCACCCAGGACGCGCCATAGGGTGGACGCCGTGGCGGAGGCGTACGACGGCGGGCCGGTCGCGGCGCTGCGCCGGATCGGGTTCCTGCTCGAGCGCGGCCGGGAGGACACCTACAAGGTCAAGGCGTTCCGGGGGGCGGCGGCCGCGATCCTGCCGCTGACCGACGACGAGGTGCGGGCCCGGGTCCAGGACGGCACGATCACCAAGGTCCCCGGCGTGGGCGCCAGCAGCGCCAAGGTGATCGCCGCCGCGGTAGAAGGGCGGCTGCCGGAGCGGCTGGCCGCCCTCGAGAAGGAGCACGGCGGCCCGCTCACCGACGGCGGGCACGAGCTGCGCGGCAGGCTCCGCGGCGACCTGCACTCGCACTCGGACTGGTCCGACGGCGGGTCGCCCATCGAGGAGATGGCGTTCACCGCGATCGAGCTCGGCCACGACTACCAGGTGCTCACCGACCACTCCCCCCGGCTCCGCATCGCCAACGGTCTGAGCGTCGAGCGGCTGAGGAAGCAGCTCGGCGTCATCGACGCCGTCAACCAGCACCTCGGCGGCAACTTCACACTGCTCAAGGGGATCGAGGTCGACATCCTCGACGACGGCAGCCTCGACCAGACCGACGAGATGCTCGACCGGCTCGACCTCCGGGTCGCCAGCGTGCACTCCAAGCTGGCCATGGACGCGCCCGACATGACCAGGCGGATGGTCGCCGCCGTCGAGAACCCGCGCGTCAACGTGCTCGGCCACTGCACCGGCCGGATGGTCATGGGCGCCCGCGGCACCCGCAAGCAGTCCCAGTTCGACGCGAAGGCCGTCTTCACCGCGTGCGCGGAGAGCAACACCGCCGTCGAGATCAACTCCCGGCCCGAGCGCCGCGACCCGCCGACCAGGCTGCTCGAGCTCGCTCGGGACCTCGGCTGCCTGTTCTCGATCGACTCCGACGCTCACGCCCCGGGCCAGCTCGACTTCCTCTGGTACGGCGCGGAGCGGGCCGAAGCCGCCGGCGTCGACCCGGAACGGATCGTCAACACCTGGCCGAAGGAGCGCTTGTTGGAGTGGGCCAGCAGATAGATTCTCGGCATGGCGGTCGCCTCAGAGCCCGCGCCGGAGGTCGAGGTGCGGCGGAGCAAGCGGCGCCGACGGACGGTCTCGGCGTACCGCGACGGCGAGAAGATCGTCGTGCTCGTCCCTGCCTCCCTCTCCCGCAAGGAGGAGGCCGAGTGGGTCGAGACGATGGTGGCGCGGGTCCAGCGGTCCGAGCGCACGTCTCCGTTGACGGACGGGGAGCTGATGGAGCGCGCGCTGGTGCTGAACGACCGCTACCTCGGCGGCCTGGCCGTGCCCGGTTCGGTCCGCTGGGTCGAGAACCAGAAGCAGCGCTGGGGGTCGTGCACGCCGGGCGACCGGACCATCCGGCTCTCGGTGCGGCTGCAGGCGATGCCGACCTGGGTCATCGACTACGTGATCGTCCACGAGCTCTCGCACCTCATCGAGCCGGGCCACGACGCGGCGTTCTGGGGGTGGGTGGACCGCTATCCGCAGGCCGAGCGCGCGAAGGGCTACCTGCTCGGCTGGTCCGCCGCCGCCAAGGTCGACCCGCCGCCGGGCCAGGAGATCGACTAGTGACAGGGCACTAGCGCAGCCGCGCCAGTGAGCGGGACACCAGCCCCGTGTCGGGTTCGGGCAGCGCGTCGACCGGCCACCAGCGGACGTCGGTCGACTCCTCGCTGACCACGGGTACGGCGCCCGCCGGGGCGATCGCCACGAAGCGCACATCGAGGTGGTGGACCAGCCCGGGCTCACCGCAGAAGGTCACCGGATGCTTGTCGAGGTGCACCGGCACCGGGTCGAGGACCACACCCTCGATCCCCGACTCCTCGGTCGCCTCGCGCAGCGCCGCCGCCGGGAGCGAGACGTCGCCGGGCTCGCAGTGGCCGCCGAGCTGGAACCAGCGCCCGGCCTTGGCGTGCAGGGTCAGCAGCACCTGCCGGTGGTCGGCCGAGAGCAGGAGCGCGCCGGTGGTGAGGTGGTCGGGCCGGCACTGGCGGTACGTCGCGTCGGCGTGCGCCTCGAGATGCTCGACGTACCGCTGCCGAAGCGCCTCCTGGCCGGCGTCGGGCGCGGCCCAGCCGCCGAGGAGGCTCAACGCCGAGTCGTGGAGACTCACTCCTCGGGGTCGGTGGGGGCGTCCGAGTCGGTCGAGGGGTCCTCCGGGCCGTCGAGCAGCTTGCGCAGCTCCGCGTCGAAGTCCTCCTCGCTCAGCGCCTCCGGCGCGCTCGCGCCCTCCCGGAAGCCGAGCGGGTCGTCGAGGTCGGCCGCCGTCGGCAGCAGGTGCGGGTGCATCCACACGCCGTCGCGCGCCTCGGTGCCCTGCCTGGTCCGCAGCGAGCCCCAGAGCGTCGAGGCGTCACGGAGCCGGCGGGGCCGGAGCTCGAGGCCGACCAGGGTCGCGAACGTCTGCTCGGCGGGGCCGCCGGCGGCGCGGCGGCGGCGGACCGCCTCCTGCAGCTTCGCGGCGTTCGGCATCCGCCCGTCGGTGGCCTGGCTGACGACCTCGTCGACCCAGCCCTCGACGAGGGCAAGCGTCACCTCGAGCCGCTCCAGGGCGGCCTTCTGGGCGGGGGAGTCGGGCAGCTCGAACATGCCGCCCTCGAGCAGCTGCTGCATCGCCTCGGGGTTCGACGGGTCGATGCCGCGCATCTGCTCCTCGACCCGCTGCTGGATGCCCTCCACGTTGACCTCGATGCCCTCGGCGTACGCCGTCACCGCGCCGACCAGGTGGTCGCGCAGCCAGGGGACGCCGGCGAACAGCCGCTGATGCGCGGCCTCGCGCAGCGCGAGGTAGAGCAGCACGTCGTCCTCGGTGACGTCGAGCCCCTCGGCGAAGGCCGCCACGTTGGCCGGGATGAGCGCGGCCCGGCCTGCGGGCGCGAGGGGCACTCCGATGTCGGAGACCGACAGCACCTCGCCGGCCAGGGTGCCGAGCCCGGAGCCGACCTGGTTGGCGAGCAGCGCGCCGATGGCGCGACCCAGGATGCCGAGGATCGGCCCGGCCTGCTCCTTGGCCTCCTCGGGCAGCGCCGAGCCGAGCGCGCCGACCGACTGGCGCGCGACCGGCTCGACCAGCACCTTCCAGACGTCGGTGGTGTTGACGACCCACTCGGCCCGGCTCCATGCGGCGGCGGTGGTCACGCCGGAGGGGAAGCCGGTGGCCTCGTCGAGCCAGTGGTCGGCGAGCCGGACGGCGTCGGCCACGGCGTTCTGCTGAGCCGAGCTCGGCGTCGGATCCGGAGCCTGGGCGACGGTCTTGCGGGCCAGGTCGAGCGCGACGTCCCAGTTGAGCGGTCCGTCGTAGGGCTGCATCATCGACTGCAGCTGGCCGAAGAGCTGGTTGAGGTCGGGCATGCCCTGCCCACCCATCCCGGACATGCCCGCCGTGAAGAACTGTTCGAAGGGCGTGCCCTTGAACGGGTTGTCGGGCTCTTCGGGCTCGTCTGCCATGCCCTCCACGGTACGCGGGTTCCGGCTGGAATCCCCGTGCGGTCGTGGAGCGATCAGGGAGAGATCAGGGTGAGCCGACCCACTCCTCCGACCCGTCACTGAACCGCTGGTGCTTCCAGATCGGCACCTCGGCCTTCAGCGTGTCGATGAGCAGCCGCGATGCGTCGAACGACGTGCCGCGGTGCGCCGAGGTGGTCGCGACCACCACGGCCACGTCGCCGATGTCGAGGGTGCCGACCCGGTGCACCGCGGCGACCCCGTGCACGTCGTAGGCCGCTGCGACCCGCTCGCACACCTCACGCAGCCGCTCGAGCGCCGACGGGTGCGCGGTGTAGTCGAGCCCGACCACGCCCTTGCCGTGGTCGTGGTCGCGCACCCGGCCGACGAACAGCGTGAGCCCGCCGGACGACTCGTCCTCGAGCGCGGCGACGACCTCATCGACGTCGAGTGCTGTCTCGCGGAGGCCGACGAGCCGCACGGGCGTGGGCTCCGACATGCAACGGACGTTAGTCCTTACCCTCGCAAGGTGGAGATCCTGCTCTGGCTGGTGCCACCCGTCGTCGTCACGCTGGTGGCGATGGCCTGGGTCGGCTGGGTGGGCCGCGAGGGTCGGGGCGAGGTCGACCGCGAGGAGGCCGTACGCCGCCTCGGCGCCGCCCTCGAGCGCGAGCAGCCGCCGCGACCGTCGAGGCTGCCGCGGCGCCGCGAGCGCTCGACCGGCGTCGCGCTTCGGCGTTCGCCGCGGGTCGTCGCGCGCCCCACCGGCGACAACGGCACCGACGACCAACGTCGCGCGAGCTGACCCGAGCCCTGATCGGCAACCAGCAGTTTGAGAGAGTTTGCCGCATGAACCAGCGCGCATGGGCCGCCTTCCTGGCCATGCCGCTGGTGGCGGCCCTTGCGGTGGTCGCGCTGTTCAAGCCGCTGCCCTACACGACCTATGCACCCGGTCCCACAATCGACGTTCTCGGCGCACCCGACGGCAAGGAGATCATCCAGGTCCCCGACGGCCAGAAGACCTACCGCGACAACGGCGAGCTGCGGATGACCACGGTGTCGGTCACGCCGAAGGACAGCAACCTCAACCTGTTCGAGGTGATGGGGGCGTGGCTGGACCACGACGACGCCGTCTACCCGAAGGAGGCGGTCTACCCCGACGACAAGACCGCCGACCAGGTGCGCGACGAGGGTCAGGTGCAGATG
The DNA here is from genome assembly GCA_033854925.1 of Nocardioidaceae bacterium. GTDB lineage: Bacteria > Actinomycetota > Actinomycetes > Propionibacteriales > Nocardioidaceae > Nocardioides. The sequence goes on from JAWWPK010000344.1 coordinate 7,334, forward strand.
GTGTCCTCGCAGGACACCGCCGTCGCGGTGGCCGAGGGGGCGTTGGGCGAGACCGTGACGCCGTCCCTGGAGGTCACCCTGATCAACCCCGGGTCGCCCGCCGACGGCGCGCTCGCGGTGCGTGACCTGATCCGCAAGGTCAACGGCACTCCGCTCAGCGACGACATCGGGAAGGCCTCCGAGGAGCTCCGTGCTGGGATCAAGTCGACGACGCCGGGCCAGCAGGTCACGCTCACCGTGCTCCGCGACGGCCAGGAGGTCGACGTCCCGGTCACCCCGGAGGAGACGAGCACCGACCTGTTCGGCGCGGTCACCGTCACGGGCACCCAGCAGATCGGCATCTTCCTCGGGCAGGGCTTCATCCTGCCGTTCCCGGTCTCGGTCACGATCGACCCGCGGATCGGCGGTCCCAGCGCCGGGCTGATGTTCTCGCTGGCGATCTACGACACCCTCACCCCGGGCTCGCTGACCGGCGGCGGTCTGGTCGCCGGCACCGGCGAGATCGCCGCGGACGGCACCGTCGGCGCGATCGGCGGCATCCAGCAGAAGATCGTCGGAGCCCGCAACGACGGCGCCCAGCTGTTCCTCGTCCCCGCCGACAACTGCGAGGACGTCAAGGGCGCCCACAACCAGGACATGCGGCTGGTCCGGGTCGACACCTTCGACACCGCGAAGTCCGCCATCGAGACCTGGGCCGCGGACCACGAAGCGAAGCTCCCGAGCTGCTCATGAGCGAGCTGCCCACCCTCGACCCAGACCTCGACCCCGCGCTCGCCGCCGCGGTCCTCGAGATCGAGTCGCACATCGCCGAGCGGGGCTGGGACCAGCCCGGCCGGCTCTACGCGCTGGTCGACACCGCGGCGCTCGTACGCCGCGAGCCGGCCCTCGCCTCCGCGATGGGGCTCGACGAGGCGTCCGCAGCGGGCTCGCTCACCCCGGTCGAGCAGGAGCAGCTGCCCGCGGAGCAGTTCGAGTCGGCGGTGGCCGCGATCGCGTGGGGCCCCGAGGTGACCGGCTGCGCAGCCGTGGTCGAGCGGCTGGTGCTGCCTCCGGACGCCGACGAGGCGATCCCCGAGGACCCGGCCGCCGCCGCGGCGTACGCCTCCGAGCACCCGGCCCGGCAGGAGGTCCGGATGGTCGTGGGGGTGACCCGCGCCGGGACGTCGTACTGTGCCTTGCGTCTGCGCGCGCACGACGACGACCAGTCGGTGGTGGGCGGCGCGGCCCTGGTCCCCGAGCTGATCACCCTCCTGGGTGCGACGCTGGAGCCGATGGACGACCTAGAGGACGAGGCATGAGCGAGATCTTCGACGCGGATCCGCGGGACGAGACCGCGGAGCGCCCGCCGTCCCGACGTTCTCGCGCGCTGGTGATCACCGCGATCGTGCTGGTGCTCGCCTTCTTCGCCCTCACGACGTTCGCGAACTTCTACACCAACGTGCTCTGGTACAGGGACATCGGCTTCGGCGGCGTCTACAGCCGGCTGCTCTGGACCAAGATCGTGCTGTTCGTGATCTTCGGTGTCCTGATGGCGGTCGTGGTCGCGGCCAACATGGTGGTCGCGTTCCGCGTGCGGCCGCTGTTCCACCCGCAGTCGCCGGAGCAGAGCGGCCTCGACCGCTACCGCCAGGCCGTCACCCCGATCCGCACCTGGCTGGTGGCCGGCGTCGCCGTGCTGCTCGGCCTCTTCGCCGGGACCTCGGGGGCAGGGGAGTGGCGCAACTACATGCTCTGGCGAAACAGCGTGCCGTTCGAGCGCAAGGACGCCTACTTCCACAAGGACATCGGGTTCTTCGTCTTCGACCTGCCCTGGTACCACTTCCTCATCGACTTCGTGATGGCGGTGGCCGTGGTCGCCCTGCTCGCCGCCGCCGTCGTCCACTACCTCTACGGCGGGATCCGGCTGCAGACCCCGGCCGAGCGGCTCTCGGGGGCCGCGCAGGCGCAGCTGTCGGTGCTGCTCGGGATCTTCGTGCTCGCCAAGGCGGCCGACTACTGGCTCGACCGCTACGACCTCGCCTATCAGTCCGGGTCGCTGCTCACCGGCATCACCTACACCGACGACAACGCGGTGCTGCCGGCCAAGGCGATCCTGATGGGCATAGCTCTGATCTGCGCCGTGCTGTTCTTCCTCAACGTGTGGCGGCGGACCTGGCTGCTGCCGTCGATGGGGCTCGCGCTGCTGGTCCTCTCCGCCATCCTCCTGGGTCTCATCTGGCCGGGCATCGTCCAGCAGTTCCAGGTCAAGCCGTCCGAGGCGGACAAGGAGGCGCCGTACATCCAGAAGAACATCGCGGCCACGAGAGCGGCCTACGACATCGACACGGTGGAGGAGTACAAGCTGCCGACCGCCGGGACGACGGTCAGCCAGATCGACGCGGACGCCGACCCGAGAACCACCTCCATCCCGCTGGTCGACCCCCAGCTGGTGCGGCAGACCTTCGAGCAGAACCAGCAGGTGCGCAGCTACTACTCGGTGGCCGACGTGCTCGACGTGGACCACTACCAGATCAACGGCCAGGACCGGGCGCTGGTGCTCGGCGTCCGTGAGCTCGACCAGAGTGCGCTGGACCCGGATGTCCAGAACTGGCTCAACCTGCACACCGCCTACACGCACGGCAACGACCTCATCGCGGCCTATGCCAACCAGCGGAACGGCGAGGACAAGACGGTGCCCACGTCAGCGGGCTCGAGCGCCAGTGACAACACCCAGTGGGCAGAGGGCAACCAGCCCGGCCAGGACGACCTGGAGAAGGCCCTCGGGCCCTACCAGACCCAGGTCTACTTCGGTGAGCACAGCCCGGACTACTCGGTGGTCGGCAAGGTCAGCAAGGACGCGCCCGACGTCGAGCTCGACCTGCAGGGCGAGAACAGCGACACCAAGACGACGTACGCCGGCAAGGGCGGCGTCCCGGTCGGGTCGACGTTCCGCCAGCTGCTCTACGCGATCAAGTTCGGCAGCACCAACTTCCTGCTCTCCGGCCGGGTCAACTCCAGCTCGGAGGTGATCTACAACCGCGACCCGAAGGAACGGGTCCAGAAGGTCGCGCCGTGGCTGACCCTCGACGACGACGTCTACCCGGCGATCGTGGACGGCAAGATCGTCTGGATCCTCGACGGCTACACCACCACCGATCGCTTCCCCGGCTCGGAGCGCGAGTCGTTCAAGACGATGACCGAGGACACGCTCCAGGACGACACCGGGCTGCGGACCCTGCCGACCGACGAGATCAACTACATCCGCAACTCTGTGAAGGCCACCGTCGACGCCTACGACGGCACCGTCACCTTGTATGCGTGGGACGAGCAGGACCCGCTGCTCAAGGCGTGGTCGGCGGCGTTCCCCGGCACCGTGAAGCCGTACGCGGACATCTCGCCGGCGCTGATGGAGCACCTGCGCTACCCCGAGGACATGTTCAAGGTCCAGCGCTACCAGTTCGCTCGCTACCACGTCACCAACCCCAACACGTGGTTCCAGAACGACCAGCGCTGGAGCGTCCCCGAGGACCCGAACCCGACCGGCACCTCGAAGACCCTGCAGCCGCCGTACCGCATGTTCGTCACCCAGCCGCCCGGCATGGTCCTCGACGACGACAACGGCGCGGACACCCCGAGCGCTCCCACCACGCCGCCGCCGACCGGCCCGGTGTGGTCGCTGACCTCCACCTTCGTCCCGGTCAAGCGCAGCAACCTGGCGGCGTACGTCTCGGTGGACTCGGACGCCACCTCGCCGACGTACGGCCAGATGAGGGTCGTCAACGTCATCGACGAGCAGCAGCAGGGCCCCGGCCAGGTCGCCAACTCGGTGCGCTCTGACCAGGACGTCGCCGACGCGCTTGCCACGTTCAACCGCAGTGGCAGCACCGTCACCTACGGCAACCTGCTCACCGTCCCGGTGGGCGACGAGCTGATGTACGTCGAGCCGGTCTACGCCCGACTGGCGAGCACGAGCAGCGCGACCTTCCCGATCCTGCGCTACGTCCTGGTGTCCTACAAGGGCGGCGTAGGCATCGACGACACCCTGAAGGGCGCCCTCGACGCGGCCCAGGCGAACATCCCGACGACGTCGCCGTCCGGTTCACCGTCGGGCTCTCCGTCGGGTTCACCGTCGGGCTCTCCGTCGGGCGAGCCCTCGAGCTCTCCGAGCAGCACGTCGACCGCCGCGCCGGGCTCCGTCGCGAGCCTGCTGGACCAGGCCCAGGCCGAGTTCCTGGCCGCCGACAAGGCGCTGAAGGACGGCGACCTGTCGGCGTACCAGGTGCACATCAACAACGCCCAGGACCTCGTCGGCCAGGCGCTCGCCGCAGAGAGCGGCGGTGCCTCGCCCTCGTCGCCGTCGGAGTCGGCACCGACACCCTGATTTGGGTCGGCACCGGCTGTGCCGTAATCTTGGCTGCACCGACGCGGGGTGGAGCAGTTCGGTAGCTCGCTGGGCTCATAACCCAGAGGTCGCAGGTTCAAATCCTGCCCCCGCTACAAAGCCAAAATGCAGGTCAGAGGCGGTTTTCGGAGAGATCCGGGAACCGCCTCTGGCGTTCTCTGCCACGGTTTGTAGGCAATTGTGGGCAAGGTTGCGGCGCCCGCCTTCCGGCAGGCCTGAAGAATGCTGGACGTGCGTGGATCAGGATGTCCACCCATGGACGCCGACGACCACTCGCCGCCTTGGTGTGAACGGCGGACGCCAACGCTGACCCAGAGGTCACAAGTGTTGGCGGCGGTGTGACGGGCATTCCCCGAACACGGCGGGTCGCGGGGGCGCGCACCTCCACACGCATCGAAGGAGATGGCGTCGGCGTTTGCCCCGATTTCCCAGGCCGTGCATCGCGGATGTCTCCCGCATGAGTCCGGATTCGGTTTGCTGCCCAGCACGGCGTCCTGCACGCGAGTGAGTCCTCGTTGACGAGTCCAGAGGGGGCGCGCAGGGTGAGAACCTATGGCGTCCTCAGCGCCGCCAGGACGGCGAGCACGCGTCGGTGGTCGTCCTGGGCTCCTTGGAGGTTCAGCTTGCTGAAGATGTTTGCGATGTGGCTCTCCACGGTCTTGACCGAAACCGTGAGGCGATCGGCGATGGCGGTGTTCGAGCGCCCCTCCGCCATCAGGGCTAGCACGTCTCGTTCGCGCGCGGTGAGTAGTCGGGTCGGGTTGTGTGTCTCGTTGCGCCGCATCAGGTGCCGGACGATCTCAGGATCGAGAACGGTCCCCCCATTGGAGATGCTGTGCAGGGCTTCGAACAGCGTCTTCACGTCCAGGACGCGGTCCTTGAGCAGGTAGCCGAAGTGCCCAGTGTGTCGCTCGAGAAGCTGCGACGCGTAGTGCGTCTCGACCGCCTGCGAGAGCAGGAGGATCCCAAGCGTCGGCCAGGCCTCCCGGAGCTCGATCGCGGCCGCAGAACCCTCGTGCGTGTACGTCGGTGGCATCCGGATGTCGATAATCACCACATCCGGACGGTGACGCTCGACGGAGTCGAACAGTTCGGTCGCATCAGCAAGCGTCTCGCACACCTCGACCCCAGACTCCTGCAGCAGCCTGGTCAGCCCCTCACGCAGCAGCGCCGAGTCGTCGGCGATGACTACCCGCACGGCAACCACGCCTTGACACGGGTCCCACTGGGGGTCTGATCGTGCACGGTCAGAGCACCACCGAGAGCCGCGACGCGGTCGGCGAGACCTTGGAGGCCACGGCCCTGAGGCTGTGCCCCTCCGACGCCAGCATCGGTCACCGCGACGACCATGCGCCGCGTGTCATGGGTGACTGTGACGGTGGCGCACCCCACGTGGGCGTGCTTTACGACGTTGGAGAGTGCTTCGGCGATGACGAACCAGGCCGCGCTCTCGATGGCCGGTGGGAACCGTGCGTCGACGACGGCAAGCTCGAGACGCACTGGAGAGCGGCTTGAGAGGTCCTCCACCGCAGCGCGGAGGCCGCCCCCGGCGAGCGCTGCCGGCTGCAGGCCCCCGGCGAGGTCGCGAAGTTCCTGAACGGTGAGGCCCAGGTGCGTGATGGCGCGGTCGACCTCGTCGCGCAGCACGTCCTCGGCGCCGTTTACCAGGGCCGATCGCAGCTGCAGGGCGATGGCCAGGATCCGCTGCTGGGCGCCGTCGTGCAGGTCTCGCTCGATCCGCTGCCTCTCCTCCAGGTGCGCGCCGGCAAGGCGTGCGCGCGACTCGCTGATCTGCTCGACCTGTCGTGCCAGCTCGGCTCGGAGCCCGAGATTGTCGATCTCTGTGGCCGCCTCGCCACTGGCCGCCGCTGCGATGGTGTGCTCGGTTCGCCGGGGGTCGTACTCGAGTCGGCCGCCCACGTGCTCGTCACGCACGACGTCGACGGTGTGCCCCAGAGGCCCTGCATCGTGACCGGCAGAAGTGACCCAGCCGCCGCCTTCGTCAGGAAAGATCACCCGAGCTGTCGGATCGCCGAGGGACTCGCGCAGGAGAGCCTCTACGTCGAGGTGGGGCTGTCGCAAGCCGGCGCGCACCAACTTCACCGCATCGAAACGTCGGCGATTGAAGCGCCTGTCCACGGCGTTGCGGGCCCACACGTAGGCGGGCCGAGCCACGCCGGTGGCTGCCAGGGTCGCGACGCTGACGGGCCACCAGGCTGTCGAGCTCGGGGTCGGGATGCTCCTCGAGATCACCAGGATGACAAGGCCGAACACAACGACCACCGCGCCCGATGCCATCGCGTAGGACGCAGACTTGCTGACCACACGTTCCACGTCGTACAACCGGTACTTCGCCACCGACAAACCTGCGCCGAGGGCCAGGGTGCTGATCCCGAGGCTCATGATCAGGCCGGCCGCCGCGTCGGAGCCGGCGTACGATGCCGCGAACGATCCGACCAGGCACATCGCCATCGGGAGCGCTCCCGCAACCAGCCAGAGCAACTGCTTGCGGTCCTCGTCTCGCGATCGACGAAAGCTCAGCACCAGTGAGGTCACCGAGATCAGCAGGCACGCCATCAGCGAGAGCAATGCGACCGAGGACAGCGTCGCCGTCATCTTCGCGAGCGAGTCGACGGCCAGTGGACTCGTCACCTCCGCGTTCGGTGCGGACAGATGCGTCGAGCGAAGCAAAGCCCCGAGCTGGAAGGTGAGGGCGGTGAACAGCGTCGCGCCGGGCAGCAGCCGCCACAGTCCGGTGGTCGGTCTCACCGATGGGGTGAACTGCAGGATCAGCCCGAGGAACAGGAACCACCACACGAAGCTCGTGTCGCCCAGCGTCGCGAATAGGGTTCCGTGCGACAGTTCGGATGATGGCGAGCGCAAGGCCGTGCGTGCGTACAGATCCGTGAATCCACTCCAGGCCAGTGCGGTTCCGAGCCCCAGGAAGGCCCAGCCGGCCACCTGCTGGAAGGCCCGGCCGGTCAGCACCACGCCGACCACCCAGCACACGAGAATCGCGACGGCGAACGGCGCATTCGACGCGATGTCACTGCCGTCGGACGTCGCAAACGAGAGGCCCGGCTTGCCTTGCTCGACCACGAGCATGCCTGCGACCAGCGCGGGCGCCAACGGCCAGGTCAGGACCCTGGTTGCGGACCGCGCGCTCGACCCGTACTCCATGCTGCCATCGTCACAGCAAGTCAGGCTGAGCGACTCCGGGACAGCCCTGAGTCAAAGACCGTGGCTGGCCCGGTCGTGGATCGTCGGGCCAACGCCGACGCTGGAGGAACCAATCCAGCATCTCGACCGAGGAGTCCTCCCATGACCGCGACCATCCCCAGAGCACCGACGTCCCCCGACCAACGGACAGCCGGCAAGGTGGCCGCGGTCGCGTCGGCCCTCTTCGGGGGCACGCTCGTCCTGACCACGATGAGTGTCAACGTCCCTTGGAAGGCGGGCGACAAGGAGGTCCTCGACTGGTGGCAACAGAGCGCGAACCTCAACTCCGGCATCGTGTCGCAACTCTTCGCGATCAGTGCCGCGGTGCTGTTTGTCGTGGTCATCAACTACGTTCGGGTCCTGGCAGCCGACACAGGAATGACGCAGTGGAGTGCGTTCGCGCACTCAATGGCGACGGCGTTCTGCGCAACTCTCCTGGTCACCTCGGCGCTGCGCGGCGTGATCGGCCAGATGGTGCAGTACTACGACGAACCGCTACCCAGCCTCGACGTCCTGCGCTACTCGACCGCCCTGAACTACACGCTGCTCGGCACGGCGACCATGATGGCGATGGCCTTGACGATGGTGGCTGTGTCCGTCATCGTCCTGCGCACGCGACTGTTGCCGACGTGGTTGGGCTACGTCGGGCTGCTCTGTGCTGCCGTCATCATCGGGGTCGTGGCAATCGGCCTCGGCGGACTGGCGATCCCGGCGGCCCTGCTCTGGTCGCTCTGTCTCGCCGCTGCTCTCTGGCGCCACACGACCTCGACCAGCTGAGGGACGCAGTCCTGGCCGCACCGCGGGCAAGCAGGACTCAACTCTTCGAGACAAGTGACCGAAACCGCGTCGAAATGTGAAGTCCTAAACCCTCCTGGTTGCGCGGGAAGTGGGTCGATCTGGGTTCAATTGCGGGAATGCTTCCGGAGCTGCACGGCTTTGTCTGCAGCTCGGTCACGTGGCGATCTCGATGTCGAGCAGTGCACGGCAATCGTGAACGCGATCCAGGACCTCATCGAAGGTCGGCGGCTCGTCTGTCCCGTAGTAGCGGTCGCGCACGGCGATCTCGTGCTCGGTGCGAAGGCGGCCAGCGAGTGGCCCGTCATGGTTGAACGCAGTGCAGGCGGCGAAGCCACCGTGTGGCAGTGGTTTGTCGGGGACGAACGCGAGGGAGATCTCGAAGCAGCTGGCGAGGACCTCGCCGGTAGTTGGTCTGTCGGCGAGAAGGTCGAGAACGTTCTGTCGACCGAGCAGTGCCCAGACGTCGTAGAACTGGCGGCCGATTCGCGACCAACCGTGGATGCTGGCTTGGACTTCGGGGTCGCTCGCGAAGTTGTTGATCCGCAGGAGCTTCTCGATGAGCGTGCGCCCAGGATGGAGTATCGCAACCTCGAGGGCGGCGAGGTCGCTCCAGGCCGCAGTGTCGAAGCCGGCGCCGTTGAGCTGGCGGGCCAGGAGCGACTCGACCCGTTCGGTCTCGTGCGGGTTGGGGCCACCGGACTGGCCGAGTTCGATCAGGATCGCGGATGCGTCGGCTATGGCGCCGGGCACAGCGGAGTGCGCCATGGGTGGGGAGAGGTAGGCGCTGCGATGGAAACATCCCGGCCGTCCTCCGCTTCTTCCGCCGCTCGGCGCGCTGAGCAACGCTGACGCCGCGGCTTGGACCATCGAATTGAGTGCCCGCTCGACAGCGCGGTGCGAGGCGTAGTCGCCGACGACCAGGAGATCGAGATCTTCGGAGAAGCGGCGGATGATTCGGAGCTTCTCGAGACTGGTCCCGCCCTTGAAGACCACCTCACCGGGAGTGGGCAAGGTCTTCTTCACGCACTA
>JAWWPK010000345.1:0-4722 GCA_033854925.1 Nocardioidaceae bacterium
CGATGAGTTCGGCAGGCTGACTCGGTCGAACTGCCACGGTCTCGGGGAAAACCCCGATGCCGACTGTCCCCACCTTCTGATGGAGTATCCCCATGCATCGCCAGATCGCTGGAAAACTGACCGGACCCGTCACCAAGTGGGTCATTCTCGTGGCCGTCCTCATCCTCACCGGCGTGATGGGGTTCCTCGGCGGCAAGCTCGCTGACGTCAAGAACAACGAGCAGTCCTCGTGGGTTCCGTCGTCTGCGGAGTCGACCCGCGTGTCTGACCAGCTCTCCAAGCAGGTCAACCCCAACGACATCCCGACGCTCGTCGCCTACCACCGTGCGTCCGGCATCACCGACGACGACCTCGCCGCGATCGACGCGCAGGCCGCCCAGATCGCCGACATCGACGGCGTCAACAGCGCGGGTGTGCTCACACCCAACGCCGCGGCGGCGCTGCAGGCGCAGGGACAGAACGTGCCGACCCTGCTGTCCGACGACGGCGAGGTGGCCTACGTCTACTTCACGTTCAACATGGGCAAGGACGGCTGGAACAAGATCAAGGAGCCCGTCGACGAGGTCAAGAAGATCACCGCGATGGACGGCGTGGACGTCTACGTCGGCGGCTTCGGTGGCCAGGCCTACGACTTCATCAGCTCCTTCAACGGCTCCCACGTCACGCTGCTGCTGATGACCTTCGGCGTCGTCATCCTGATCCTGCTGTTCACCTACCGGAGCCCGATCCTGTGGATACTCCCGATCCTCTGCGCCGGCGTGGCCAACACCATGGCAGGCGGCGTCGTCTACCTGCTCGCGAAGTACGCCGGCCTGGTGGTCAACGACCAGAGCCAATACATCCTGAGCATCCTGGTGATCGGCGCCGGCACCGACTACGCGCTGCTCCTCGTCGCGAGATATCGGGAGGAGCTCCGGCGCCACGACGACCGCCACGAGGCGATGGCGTTCGCCCTGCACCGCGCTGCGCCGGCCATCGTCGCCAGCGCCGCGACCGTCGTGGTCGGCCTCATGTGCCTGTCCTTCGCCGACCTCAACTCGACCGCGAGCCTCGGTCCGGTCCTGGCCGTCGGCGTGGCGGTGACCTTGCTCGTCATGATCACCCTCCTGCCGGCTCTGCTCGTCATCTTCGGGCGGTGGATGTTCTGGCCCGCGCGGCCGACCTTCGGCTCCGCGGAGCCGACTCAGACCGGCATCTGGGCTCGGGTTGGCGACCGGATCAAGGTGCGGCCCCGCACCGTGTGGGTCGGGACGGCGGTCGTCCTGCTCGTCGCCTGCCTGGGCCTGTTCAAGCTCGACGCCAACGGCCTGTCCACCGAGGACGGCTTCACGGAGACGCTCGACTCGGTCACCGCGCAGAAGTTGCTCCTCGACCACGACCTTGCCGACAACTCCAACACGATCCAGGTGACCTCCAACGACGACCAGCTGTCGGAGGTCGAGCAGGCAGTTGCCGGCATCGACGGCCTCGGGACGGCGACGGACCCCACCTCGATCGGTGAGGGTCGCAGCTACTTCGAGGTCCCGATCAAGTACGACCTGGCCTCCCAGGCCGCCTTCGACGTCGTCAACTCGGCGCGCGACAAGGTGCACTCCGTCGACGGTGCCGACGCCCTGGTCGGCGGCGGGGCGGCCTTCTACCTCGACACGAAGACCGCCGCCAAGCGGGACAACAAGGTGGTCATCCCGCTGGTGCTCGTGGTCGTCTTCCTGATCCTGATGCTGCTCCTGCGGGCGCTCGCTGCTCCGTTGGTCCTCATCGGCACCGTGATCCTGTCCTTCGGTGCCGCACTCGGGTTGTCGTCACTGGTCTTCCACTACGTGTTCGACTTCGCCGGCGCGGATGCCGGGTTCCCGTTGTTCGCGTTCGTGTTCCTGGTCGCACTCGGAGTGGACTACAACATCTTCCTGATGACCAGGGTCCGTGAGGAGACGGTCCAGCACGGCACCCGCAGGGGCTCGCTGATCGCGCTGTCCTCGACCGGCGGCGTGATCACGTCGGCGGGGTTGGTGCTAGCTGCGACCTTCCTGGTCCTCGCCACGCTGCCCTTCGTGTTCCTGGTCGAGCTGGGGTTCGCGGTGGCGCTGGGTGTGCTGCTCGACACGATGATCGTCCGGTCGGTGCTGGTCACCGCGCTCAACCTCGACCTCGGAGCCAAGATCTGGTGGCCGAGCAAGCTCGACCAGGGCCAGGGCGAGGCCGACCCCGGCGCGTCCGAGCCCGATCGGGAGTCGGTCACCGTCTGACGCCGACCGCTGCGTGGGCCGGGGGCTGAGACCCCAGGAATGACCCCGGCCCACGCGCGGTTAGCCTGAACCGTGGTGTCCCAGCCCCCCACCCCCCAGCAGCTACGACGCGCCCTGGCGCGCGCGGAGCGGGGTGCGGCGCTGGACCTCGACGAGGCAACGGTGCTGCTCGCGGCCACCGGCGAGGACCTCGACCGGCTGACCACCGCGGCCGCGCGGGTCCGCGACGCGGGGCTGAGGGCAGCTGGCCGCGAGGCCGTGATCACCTACTCCCCCAAGGTCTTCATCCCGGTCACCAAGCTCTGCCGCGACCGGTGCCACTACTGCACGTTCGTGGAGTCACCGGGTGAGCTGAAGCGGGCCGGGCACGGGATGTTCCTCTCCCCCGACGAGATCCTCGACATCGCGCGCCAGGGAGCAGAGCTCGGCTGCCTGGAGGCGCTGTTCACCCTCGGTGACCGCCCGGAGGACCGCTGGCCGGAGGCTCGGGAGTGGCTGGACGAGCGCGGGTACGACTCGACGCTCGCCTACGTCCGTGCGATGGCGATCCGGGTGCTCGAGGAGACCGGGCTGCTCCCGCACCTCAACCCCGGGGTGATGTCGTGGGAGGAGCTGAACCGGCTCAAGCCGGTCTCCCCCTCGATGGGGATGATGCTCGAGACCACCTCGCGGCGGCTGTTCGAGACCAAAGGCGAGGCCCACTACGGCTCCCCCGACAAGGACCCCGCGGTCCGGCTCCGGGTGCTCGAGGACGCCGGCCGGCTCTCGATCCCGTTCACCACCGGGCTGCTGGTCGGGATCGGCGAGACGCTGACCGAGCGGGCCGAGACGATCCTGGCGCTACGCGCGATCTCCCGCGCCTACGGCGCGGTGCAGGAGGTGATCGTCCAGAACTTCCGCGCCAAGCCCGACACCGCGATGCGGCACGCCGACGACCTCGGCCTCGACGAGTACCGCGCCACGATCGCGGTCACCCGGCTGCTGCTCGGCCCGAAGGCGCGAGTGCAGGCGCCGCCGAACCTCGTGGACCTGGAGGAGTGCCGGGCCCTGCTCGGCGCCGGCGTCGACGACTGGGGCGGCGTCTCCCCCCTGACGCCTGACCACGTGAACCCCGAGCGGCCCTGGCCCAGCCTGGAGCGGCTCGCGGCGATCACCGCCGAGTGCGGCTTCGAGCTCACCGCGCGGCTCACCGTGCACCCCGAGTACGTCGTCCGTGGCGAGCCGTGGCTGGATCCGCGGATCTCGGCACACGTGGCGGCGCTGGCCCGGGAGGACGGGCTTGCGAAGCCCGGCGTCCGCCCCACCGGGCTGCCATGGCAGGAGCCGGACGGCGGCTTCGCGTCCGTCGGGCGGACCGACCTGTTCGAGGCCGTCGACACCGAAGGCCGCACCGACGACAGGCGCTCGGACTTCTCGGACGTCTACGGCGACTGGGACTCGGTGAAGCAGAGCGCGCTGGCTGCCGAGGTCTCGACAGGCTCGACCAGCGGTGATCCAGATGGTCTCGCAGCATTGCGGGCCGCGGAGCAGGACCCGGGCAACCTGTCCGACGAGCACGCGCTGACGCTGATGACGGCCGAGGGGCCGCTGCTCGAGCAGGTGGTCCGGCTCGCCGACGACCTTCGCCGGGAGACAGTGGGCGACGAGGTCACCTACGTCGTCAACCGGAACATCAACTTCACCAACGTCTGCTACGTCGGCTGCCGGTTCTGCGCGTTCGCCCAGCGCCGCACGGACGCCGACGCCTACTCGCTCTCCCTCGACGAGGTCGCCGACCGGGCCCAGGAGGCCTGGGTGCTCGGGGCGACCGAGGTCTGCATGCAGGGCGGCATCGACCCGGAGCTGCCCGCCACGGCGTACTTCGACCTGGTCACCGCGGTGAAGCAGCGGGTGCCGGAGATGCATGTGCACGCCTTCAGCCCGATGGAGGTCGTCAACGGCACCGCCCGCACCGGGCTGTCGATCGAGGACTTCCTGATCAAGGCCCGGGAGGCCGGCCTGGGCTCCCTGCCCGGTACGGCGGCGGAGATCCTCGACGACGAGGTCCGCTGGGTGCTCACCAAGGGCAAGCTGCCGACCCGCACCTGGATCGAGGTGGTCTCCACCGCGCACCGGATCGGCATCCCGACGACCAGCACGATGATGTACGGCCACGTCGACAACCCCCGCCACTGGGTGAACCACCTGCGCGTCCTGAGCAGGATCCAGGACGAGACCGGGGGCTTCACCGAGTTCGTGCCGCTGCCGTTCGTGCACACCAGCTCCCCGATCTATCTCGCCGGCGTCGCCCGTCCGGGTCCGACCCTGCGGGACAACCTCGCGGTGCACGCGATGGCCCGGATCCTCCTGCACGGCAAGATCTCCAACATCCAGACGAGCTGGGTGAAGCTCGGCGACGAGGGCGTGCTGGACATGCTGGCCAGCGGTGTGAACGACCTGGGCGGCACGCTGATGGAGGAGACCATCTCGCGGATGG
>JAWWPK010000346.1:0-4728 GCA_033854925.1 Nocardioidaceae bacterium
CGAGGAGGACGGCGCACAGGGCAGCCGCAGGGCGACGGAATCGTCGAAGCACAGGTTCAGGCCTTCTTGTCGATGAGGATGGCCACGCCACGCTAGCCGTCGACCCTGAGCGGGTGCTGTGTGCCACGGTCGGGCGGAGCCCGCACGGCGGCACGATCGTGCGCCGCGCGCGGAGGGCCGGGTCAGTCGCCGAGCGTCGAGGCGGAGGTGCGCACCAGGTCGCCGGGAGCGACGGTGCCCTTGATCGGGCCGACGAGGTCGGTGATGATCGCGCGCGCCGAGTCGAGGGTGTGGCGCACGTAGTCGCGCACCGCGTCGGTGTCCTCGAGCTCGAGGGCGTAGAGCGCGGCGGTCAGCCCCTGGACGACGCTGTCGTTGATCTCCAGGGCGGCCTGGCGGCGGGTCTGCTCCTCGTGGACACGAGCAGCATGTGCCTCGCGTGCCTCCTCGGCCAGGACCCGGTCGGTGATGTCGATGCAGGTGCCGCGCATCCGGATCGGGGTGCCGTCCTCGTCGGTGACGACCTGGCCGTTGGAGGAGAGGTGGCGGACCTCGCCGTCGGGACGGACGATGCGCTCCATCATCTCGTAGGGCTCGCCGGTGGCGTAGGCCTGCTGGTGGATCGCCTTGATCCGCTCCTGGTCCTCGGGGTGGATCATCGAGAGGAACTGGTCGTAGCTGGGCATGAACGACTGCGGCTCGTGGCCGTAGATCCGGAAGAGCTGGTCCGACCACCGGTTCGTGTCGGTGGCGATCTCCCAGTCGTAGTCGCCCATGTGGGCCAGCTGCTGGGCGTTGTCGACGCGCGCCTGCAGGTCGCGGAGGGCATCCTCCGCCGCCCGCTTGTCGTGCAACGCATGGTCCAGGCGCTGCTCTGGCGCGTCCGCCACGTCCCCACCTTGCTCCCTTGCCAGCCCGGCTGTCCCGGCAATCGGCGAAACAGCTCGCGGCGTGACGTGCGCGACGTCGTCGTGCGGCGAGCCGGTACGGCGCATACGCTTGCTGGTCGTGCCAGCCGTCGACGCCCCCATCGGGATCTTCGACTCCGGGTTCGGTGGTCTGACGGTGGCGCGGTCCGTCATCGACCAGCTCCCCCACGAGTCGGTGCACTACCTCGGCGACACCGCACGCCAGCCCTACGGCCCCAAACCGATCGCGGAGGTCCGCGAGTACGCCCTCGAGTGCCTCGACCACCTCTACGCGCAGGACGTCAAGGCTCTGGTGATCGCCTGCAACTCCGCGAGCGCGGCCATGCTCCGCGACGCGCGCGAGCGGTACGACGTCCCCGTGGTCGAGGTGATCCTCCCGGCCACCCGGCGCGCGGTCGCCGCGAGCCGGAGCGGTCGCATCGGCGTGATCTGCACCCGGGCGACCAAGGAGTCGATGGCCTACGAGGACGCGTTCGCCGCGGCGCCGCACCTGGAGGTGACGACGCAGGCCTGCCCACGGTTCGTCGACTTCGTCGAGGCGGGCGTGACCGGCGGCGAGGAGCTGCTCGCGGTCGCGCACGAGTACCTCGACCCGCTCACCGGTGCCGGTGTCGACACCCTGATCCTCGGCTGCACCCACTACCCGCTGCTGACCGGCGTCATCTCCTACGTGATGGGTGACGACGTCACCCTGGTCAGCAGCGCCGAGGAGTGCGCCAAGGACGTCTACAAGATGCTCACGAGCACCGGACTCATGCGCGAGTCGGGCGACCCGACGTACACCTTCTCCACCACCGGCGCGACCGAGGAGTTCGAGACCATCGGCCGCCGCTTCCTGGGCGCCGAGATGATGGCCGCCAGCCAGTTCGCCGGCGGTGTGCAATGAGACGCCCATGAAGCTCACCGTGATCGGCTGCTCCGGCTCCTTCCCGGGGCCGGAGTCGCCGGCCTCCTGCTACCTCCTGGAGCAGGAGCACGAGGGCCGCATCTGGCGGGTGCTGATGGACCTCGGCAGCGGCGCGTTCGGGGCGCTCCAGCGGTACGTCGACCCGCTCAGCATCGACGCGGTGCTGCTCAGCCACCTGCACGCCGACCACTGCCTCGACCTGTGCGGTTTCTACGTCATGCGCAAGTACCACCCGGACGGCCCGCAGCCGCGGCTGCCGGTCTGGGGGCCCAGCGACACCGCAGGGCGGATGGCCCGCGCCTACGACCTCGACGAGGACCCGGGCATGACCGCCGAGTTCGACTTCCGGAGCTGGGCGCCGGGCAGCGAGGTGACCATCGGGCCGTTCACGGTGGACGCGGTGCCGGTCGAGCACCCGGTCGAGGCCTACTGCCTGCGGATCGGCGCGGGCGAGGGCCTCATCGCCTTCTCCGGTGACACCGGGCCGTGCGACCAGCTCGTACAGGTGGCCACCGGCGCCGACCTGCTGCTCGCCGAGGCGTCGTTCCACCACAAGGCCGACAACCCGCCCGGCATCCACCTCACCGGCACGGACTGCGGCGAGGTGGCCAGGGCCGCGGACGTCGGGCGGCTGGTGATCACCCACGTGCCACCGTGGTACGACCCGCGCGACATGCTCGCCGCCGCCCAGGAGGTCTGGGACGGGACCGCGGAGCTGGCCCGCCAGGGCGCGACGTACGACGTCTAGACCACGCTGACCCTCCGGGGCGGACGGCGTAGGTTCCCGGCCATGACCGCGGCGCAGCTGCGCTCGGGGGCGGCATCTCTCTTGACCCTGCTCGTGACTGGCGCTCTGCTCGCGGCCGTTCCCGCGGCGGCGCCCGCCGTACAGGCACCGACCCCGGGGGTGACCCGCAGTGTCCGGCCGGGGCACCTCACGGTGCACAAGGGCAAGGACCACTTCCCGGCCACCACCAAGTTCGACCTGCCACCCAACTTCGACGCGACGGTCTCCTCCCCGACGCTCCCCCCGAACGCGAAGTCGATCGAGGTCACCGTCAAGGCGGAGGACGCCGCGGAGGCCGAGCAGTTCCGGCAGTTCGCGGTCTTCCTCACCCGCCTCCGCAAACCCGGCGATCGGCTACTCATGTGCCTGGCCATGCACCAGGTGCAGCTGTCGACGTGGAACAGCAGCACGGCGAAGGTCGAGATCGTCGAGGACCGGGCCGAGGCGGCCCTGATCTACCTGGCCGGCTGCTTGCGGGTCGCCCGGCTCATCGCCGAGATCGAGGCGGGGCAGCGAGCGGCCCAACCGGAGGTGTCCCGGGCCATGGCCAAGTGCGCCCAGGGCGCGCGGGAGCTGCCGGCAAAGGTCACCAAGATCGCGATGGGCTACCGGCTGACCATCAGCGGGGCGCCGAAGAAGGCCAGGAAGGGCGGTGGCCTCAAGGTCAGCTGCAAGGGCTCGGGTGCCTCGATGACGTTCACGGTCCAGGCCAGGAAGAAGGGCAAGAGCCTGCGCAGCGTGGTCGGCGATCAGCTGAGCTTCTCTGTCCTCAGCCCGCTGGACGCCACCACGTCGGTGTCCACCTCGGTCACCTTCGCCAAGCCCCGCTGAGGAGCCTCAGACCAACCCGGCGTCGTGGACGCAGATCGCGATCTGCACCCGGTTCGTGACCTGCAGCTTGTCGAAGAGCCGGGAGACGTGCGCCTTCACGGTCGGCACCGACAGGTGCAGGGTGCGCGCGATCTCGGCGTTGGTCAGGCCGCGGCCGACAGCGAGGGCGACCTCGTGCTCGCGCTCGGTGAGCACGCCGAGCCGCAGCCGCGCGACCTCGCCACGGTCGTCCCCAGAGTCGTCGCGGATCCGCTCGATCAGCGTCCGGGTCACCGACGGCGACAGCATCGGATCGCCGTCCGCGACCGCCCGGATCGCCTCGAGGATCTGCGGCGGGGGAGTGTCCTTGAGCAGGAACCCGTCCGCTCCCGCGGCCAGTGCCCCGACCACGTGCTCGTCCGCGTCGAACGTGGTGAGCACGATCACGTGCGGCGGGTCCGGCTGCTGCTGCAGCGCCCGGGTCGCCTCGAGGCCGCTCATCCGCGGCATCCGGATGTCCATGAGCACGACGTCGGGGCGCAGCTCGTCGACGAGCCTCAGCCCTGCCCGGCCGTCGCCGGCCTCGCCGACCACCTCCAGGTCCGGCTGGCCGCCCAGCATCAGCACGAGTGCGGAGCGGACCAGCGGGTCGTCGTCGACGATGAGCAGCCTGATCACCGTCAGGCCTTCCGTGGGGTGATCATGCCGCCCACGGGATCCACCCGTGCAGCACGAACCTGGCGCCCTCGCGGCGCGCGTCGAGCCGGCCGCCGCGCAGCTCAGCCCGCTCGGTGAGGCCAACGAGGCCCAGGCCCGCGCCGGGCGTCGCGCTGCCGAAGCCGAGCGGGTTCCGCATCACCACGTCGAGCCCGTCCTCGGGCGAGCCCGAGAGCTCGAGAGTGAGGAGCGTGCCGGGTGCGTGCTTTCGCGCGTTGGTGATCCCTTCCTGCACGATCCGGTAGAGCGTGCGCCCGGCCGCCTCCGGCACCTCGGTCGGTGCACTCACGCGATCCTGCACCTCTATGTTGACCCCGCCCGTACGCGCCTCCGCGATCAGCTCGTCCAGGTCGGCATACGTCGGTTGCGGGGCGAGCGCAGGCTCGCCGTCCGCGCCGCGCAGCACCCCGAGCACCCCGCGCAGGTCGGTCAGCGCCTCGTGCGCCTTGTCCCGGATGACGGTCGCGCTGGCGTGCACCTGCTCGGGGGTGAGGTCCTCGCGGAACGCCAGCGCACCGGCGTGCATGGACACCTGGGAGATCCGGTGGGCGAGTACGTCGTGCATCTCGCGCGCGATC
>JAWWPK010000347.1:0-7546 GCA_033854925.1 Nocardioidaceae bacterium
CGCATCGGGACTGAGGCGTCAGTCACTCCTCGAAGAGGGCCGGCGCCGGAGGGTTCGGAGGCGTCAGTCCGAGGTGTCGCCAGGCGGCCGCGGTGGCGACCCGGCCGCGCGGCGTACGGGCGAGAAAACCCTGCCGGACCAGGAACGGCTCGGCCACCTCCTCGACCGTCTCCCGCTCCTCCCCGACCGCGACCGCGAGGGTCGAGAGACCCACCGGGGCGCCCCCGAACCGGCGACAGAGCACGTCGAGGACGGCACGGTCGAGCCGGTCGAGGCCGAGCTGGTCGACCTCGTAGAGGTCGAGGGCCGCGTGCGCGATGTCGAGGGTGACCGTGCCGTCGGCGCGGACCTGGGCGTAGTCGCGGACCCGCCGCAGCAGCCGGTTGGCGATCCGCGGGGTGCCCCGCGAGCGTGAGGCGATCTCGAGGGCGCCTTCCGGGGTGATGGGTACGTCGAGCAGCCCGGCCGAGCGGTGCACGATCCGGTCGAGCTCGGGGACGTCGTAGAACTCGAGGTGGCCGGTGTAGCCGAACCGGTCGCGCAGCGGCCCGGGCAGCAACCCGGCGCGCGTGGTGGCCCCGACCATCGTGAACGGCGGGATCTCCAGCGGGATGGCGGTGGCGCCGGGGCCCTTGCCGATGATCACGTCGACCCGGAAGTCCTCCATCGCGAGGTAGAGCATCTCCTCGGCGGCGCGCGACATCCGGTGGATCTCGTCGACGAAGAGGACGTCGCCGTGGTTCATCCCGGAGAGGATCGCGGCGAGGTCGCCGGCGTGGGTGAGCGCCGGACCGCTGGTCAGCCGGAGGGGCGCGCCCATCTCGGCGGCGATGATCATGGCCAGCGTGGTCTTGCCGAGCCCGGGCGGGCCGGAGAGGAGCACGTGGTCGGGCGCGCGGTCGCGGAGCCTCGCGGCCTCGAGCACCAGGCCGAGCTGGTCACGGACCCGTTGCTGGCCGACCACCTCGTCGAGGGTGCGCGGCCGAAGCGCGGCCTCGATGGCGCGCTCGTCGGGCTCGGCGTCGGGCGCGGTGAGGTCCTGGCTCACGTCGGGGCTCATGTCGTTGGTCATGCCCGGCTCAGCGTCTGGAGGGCCGCGCGCAGCAAGGTGCCGACGTCGGGATGGTCGCCGGCCTGGTCGGCGACGGAGTCCACGGCGCGGTCGGCCTCGCGGGCCGGCCTGCCGAGGCCGGTGAGCCCGTGGTGGACCTGGTCACGCCAGGTCTTGGCCGCCGGCGCCAGGCCGGGCCGGCTCGTGGAGCCGATGGGGCCGCCGAGCCGGTCCTTGAGCTCGAGGATGATCCGCTGCGCGACCTTCTGCCCGATGCCGGGGACCCGGGTGAGGGTCTTGACGTCGTCGCCGGCCACCGCTCGGCGCAGGTCGTCGGGGTCGAGCACGGCCAGCATCGCCTGGGCGAGCTTGGGACCGACCCCGCTCGCGGTCTGGACGAGCTCGAAAACCGACTTCTCGTCCTCGTCGAGGAAGCCGAACAGCGTCATCGAGTCCTCGCGGACCACCATGGTGGTCGGCAGGGTCGCGACCTGGCCGGTGCGGAGCGTGGCCAGGGTGCCGGGCGTGCACATCAGCTCGAGGCCGATGCCGCCGACCTCGAGTACGGCGCTGGACAGGGTGACCGCGGCCACCGGGCCGCGCACGAAGGCGATCATCTGGGCGTCCTTCCTGCGGCGGCGAGCGCCGCGTCGATCCGGGCCTGGGCGCCACCGCGCCAGATGTGGGTGATGGCGAGCGCCAGCGCATCGGCGGCGTCCGCCGGCTTGGGGACCGCCTCGAGGCGCAGGATCCGGGTCACCATCGCCCCGACCTGGGCCTTGTCGGCGCGGCCGTTGCCGGACACCGCGGCCTTGACCTCACTCGGCGTGTGCAGCGCGACGGTCAGTCCGCGCCGGGCAGCACACACCATGGCGATGCCGCTGGCCTGCGCCGTCCCCATGACGGTGCTGACGTCGGACCGCGCGAACACCCGCTCCACCGCGACGACGTCGGGTCGGTGCTCCTCTATCCAGGCGTCCAGCGCCTGCTCGATGCTCAGCAGCCGTTGCGCGATCGGCAGGTCGGCCGAGGTGCGGACCACGCCCACGTCGACGAGCCGCAGTGGCCGCCCGACCTCGCCCTCGACCACGCCGACGCCGCACCGGGTCAACCCGGGGTCGATGCCGAGCACGCGCATGGGGAAGCCTCCGCCACTGTCGTCCGAACAGGTGTTCGCATCGAACGCTAACGTCGCCGGCCGCCGGATCGGCGCAGACACGCCTGCGACAGGCTGGAGCCATGGAGTGGATCACCACACCGATCACCGCCGACCTGGTCCGGGGCGCGGTCGAGCTGGAGCGCACCGGGCACGGGCTGCTGCCGCACCGGCTGCCCGCGTGGGCCCGCGCGCAGTGCGACGACGACCAGCTGCTGATGGCCGAGTCGCAGTCGGCCGGCGTACGGCTGGTGTTCCGGAGCCGCGCCACCGCCGTCGAGCTGGACGCGCATCGGGTGGTCACGAACTACGAGGGCGTCCCGGCGCGGCCGGACTGCTTCTACGACCTGCTCGTCGACGGCGAGGTGGCCGCGCAGATGAGCATCACCGGCGGGGACGTGGTGGTGCTGGACTTCTCTGGCGGCGTCGAGACCCGGCCGGGGCCGACCGGCACGGTGCGGTTCGTCGGGCTGCCCGACCGCGACAAGCTCGTCGAGCTGTGGCTGCCCTGGAGCGAGACCGCCCACCTGGTCGAGCTGCGGACGGACGCGCCGGTGCAGCCGGTGACCGCCGGCGGGCGCCGCGTGTGGCTGCACCACGGCAGCTCGATCAGCCAGGGCTCGGTCGCCGACAGCCCGAGCACGACCTGGCCGGCGGTCGCCGCGCTGCAGGGGGGCGTGGAGCTGGTCAACCTCGGGCTGGCCGGCAGCGCGCTGCTGGACCCGTTCACCGCCCGGACCATGCGGGACGCACCCGCGGACCTGGTCAGCGTCAAGGTCGGCATCAACCTCGTGAACCTCGACCTGATGCGGCGCCGGGCGTTCGTCCCGGCCGTGCACGGCTTCCTCGACACGATCCGCGAAGGCCACCCGGACGTGCCGCTGCTGGTGGTCTCGCCCCTCCTGTGCCCCATGCACGAGGAGACGCCCGGTCCGGGCACCTTCGACGTCGACGCCCTCGAGGACGGCGAGCTGCAGTTCAGTGCGACCGGTGACCCCGACGAGGTGAAGGACGGCAAGCTCACCTTGCGGGTGATCCGACAGGAGCTCGCACGCATCGTCGCCCGGCGCGCCGAGACCGACCCGGCGATCCACTATCTCGACGGGCTGGAGCTGTACGGCGAGCGGGACCACGACGCCCTGCCACTGCCCGACGCCCTGCACCCCGACGGCGATGCGCACCGGCTCATCGGCCGACGGTTCGCCGATGCGGCGTTCGGACCGGGTGGAGCCTTCGCCTAGAAGCGTCCAGAAACGGGACTGCACCGCATTAGGGCGCCCAGGCCGGCCCAATTGCTGCACTGTCGGATACGCATCAGAACAAGCGCAGATCTGCACCACATTGCACTCCCCTGGGGTGTCATTTGTGGTGCACATGCCTGTCTCGGCAAGTCGCAGGATCCGCCCGCGGGACTGCACCGCATTAGGGCACTCAGGCCGACCCAATTGCTGCACTGTCGGGAACAGCCGACAGCAACCGCTCAGGCGTCGAGGGCCTCCATGACCTCGTCGGAGACGTCGTAGTTGGCGAACACGTTCTGGACATCGTCGAGGTCCTCGAGGGCGTCGACCAGCCGGAACATCTTGGCGGCGGCGTCCTGGTCGAGCTCGATCTGCAGGTCGGGCACGAACGACGCCTCGGCCGAGTCGTAGTCGATGCCGGCCGCCTGCAGCGCGGAGCGTACGGCGACCAGGTCGGTCGGCTCGGAGACGACCTCGAAGGCCTCGCCGAGGTCGTTCACGTCATCGGCGCCGGCCTCGAGGGTCGCCTCGAGGATGTCGTCCTCGGTGACGGCCTTGCCGTCCTGGGCGACCGGGACGAGGACCACGCCCTTGCGGTTGAACAGGAACGACACCGAGCCCGGGTCGGCGAGGGAGCCGCCGTTGCGGGTCATCGCGGTGCGGACCTCCATCGCGGCCCGGTTCCTGTTGTCGGTGAGGCACTCGATGAGCATCGCGACGCCGGCGGGGCCGTAGCCCTCGTAGGTGATCGTCTGGTAGTCGGCGCCACCGGTCTCCGCGCCCGAGCCGCGCTTGACCGCCCGGTCGATGTTGTCGTTGGGGACCGAGGACTTCTTGGCCTTCTGGATCGCGTCGTAGAGCGTCGGGTTGCCTGAAGGGTCTCCCCCGCCCATCCGGGCGGCGACCTCGATGTTCTTGATGAGCTTGGCGAACATCTTGCCGCGGCGGGCGTCGACGACGGCCTTCTTGTGCTTCGTGGTCGCCCACTTGGAGTGGCCCGACATGGTGCTTACCTCCCAAAGATCAGCAGAGCTCAGACGGGTGTGTGCTGGGCGACCAGGTCGACGAACATCCGGTGCAGCCGGGAGCCGCCACCCATCTCGGGGTGGAACGACGTCGCCATCAGCGGACCCTGACGGACCGCCACGATCCTACCCGTGGCCGGCCCGGCCTCCACCGACGCGAGCACCTCGACCCCCGCGCCGACCGACTCCACCCAGGGCGCCCGGATGAACACGGCGTGCACCGGCTCATCGAGGCCCTGGACGTGGATCTCCTCCTCGAAGGAGTCGACCTGGCGCCCGAAGGCGTTGCGGCGCACCGTGATGTCGAGGCCACCGAGCGTCTCCTGGCCGGCTACGCCGTCGAGCACCCGGTCGGCCAGCAGGATCATCCCGGCGCAGGTGCCGAACACCGGCAACCCGTCCGCGATCCGCTCCCGCAGCGGCTCGACCAGCTCGAAGGTCCGGGCCAGCCGGATCATCGTCGTCGACTCGCCCCCGGGCAGCACCAGCCCGGCCACCGCGGCCAGCTCGGAGGGACGGCGTACGGAGACCGCCGGCACCGCGAGAGACGTCAGCAGCCGCAGATGCTCGCGGACGTCGCCCTGAAGGGCCAGGACTCCGATGGGCGGGCGCAGCGACATGGCACGATCGTAGGAAGGGGCGCGGGCGGCTCAGCGGGCGGGCGGCGGAGTCGTCGGGTACGACGACGCCGGGCGCCCCAGCGCAGCCCGACCGCCACCGCCAGCGCAGCCCCCAGGAAGACGGGTGCGAGCTCGAGGTGCGCGCCAGGCACCAGCAAGATCTCCATCGCGTTTCCTTCCGACTGGGCCCCACGCCCGGATCGGATTCCGACCCATGACCAATTGGACTCCAAGGCGCAGGAGGCGGATCCGGTTTCGGGCGCCGATCAGCCGATCGGCGCCCGGGTCTGACCGGACGTCCGGACCGGGCCATACCGGGGCCTAGGGTCGGATGTCTGAGTGCTCAGCTTGCCGCGGTGAAGTGGGCACTGATCGTCGCTGCGCTCAGCACGGTGCTGTAGATCGTGACCTCGTCCAGTGATCCGGCGAAGTAGTTGCCGCCGGACTGGATCCGGCCCAGGTTGAGGCTGGCTGCGCTGGTCAGCGACGCCGTGCTGGCGCCGGTGGCCGTCCCGGCCGCCGCGCCGTCGACGTAGAGCGCCAGGGTGCCGGTCGCCTTGGTGCGAGTGAAGACGACGTGGTGCCACGCGCCGTTGTTGTAGCCGCCGGTGGTCGAGACGATCGAGACATCGGGCGTGCCGATCCCCGCGACCACCTTGCCGTCCGAGCGCAGGGAGACGCCGAAGTCGTTGGCCGGCCCGGTGACCGAGCCGTCGACCAGCCCGGCGCCGCTCGACCACTGGGTGCCCGTGCCGATGCCTTGCGTCGACTTGAACCAGAACTCGATCGAGAAGTCGTCGGAGACCTGGCGCCCGATGGTCGCGAAGTCGTTCACACCGTCGAACGTCGCCGCAGTGCTGGCGTCGCCATTGATCGCTCCGGCCACGGCGAGCAGGACGCCCCCGAGCCAGTCTCCGTTGTTGGTGCCCTTCGAGTCGGCCATGGGTGGGCTGACCCGGAAGTTGTCGAGCTGCATGCCGGTCGTGTCCGTCTCCGTCGTCGTCCCGGAGC
The DNA here is from genome assembly GCA_033854925.1 of Nocardioidaceae bacterium. Classification (GTDB taxonomy): domain Bacteria; phylum Actinomycetota; class Actinomycetes; order Propionibacteriales; family Nocardioidaceae; genus Nocardioides. The sequence goes on from JAWWPK010000347.1 coordinate 6,105, forward strand.
CGGGGAAGCCGAGGGCGAGGCCGGCGCGCCCGGCCGCGGTGATGGCGCTGTCGGTGGCCGACGCCACCTGCACGCCGTCCACCAGAGCGCGGATGGTCGTGCCGGTCATGGCCAGCGCGAGTCGGTACGTCGTGCCCAGGGTGAGGACCTGGGTCCCCGACTGGCCGAGCACCGTCCCAGTGCCGTTGACGACCCGGTAGAGGACCCACGCCTGGATGGTCTGCTCGTAGCGGGCGTAGTAGCCGGTGCCGTTGGCGTTGCTCACGTCCACCCGGCCGACCACGCCGGCCACGTCGTTGGCCAGGTTCGAAGCCACGTAGACGTCCGCCTCGACCGTGTAGTCGGCGCTGGCCGGCACCGCGGAGGAGTAGTAGACGGCGCCCGTCGAGGTCCCGGTCTTGCGGAGCCTGCCCCCGGGCGTGATCACGGCGTCGCTGTCGGACGCCGGGTGCTTGGTCCAGCTCGCGGCGGTCTCGCCGCTGTGGCTCTGCAGCGAAGCTCCCGCCGCGCCGGTCATCGAGTCTGCCGACGTCGTGGCCTCCCCCAGCCGGTAGTAGCTGACGAGGCCGGGGGTGCCGTTCACGGTGTCGAAGTAGCTCGGCACCGGCACCTTCACCGTGTTCGTGCTGGTCGCGGTCGTGGTGGTGCCGAGGTTGTCGCTGACGACGTACTGGTACTTGTCGCAGCTGCCCGTGGTCACCGTGTCGGTGAACGGCGAGGTCGGGTTCGTCCCTCCGGCCACGGTCGCGAACGCGCCGAAGCTCCCGCAGGTGCTGCCGGCCAGGGCGGCCGAGGCGCGTTGCAGAAGCCGGGTCCCGACACCGGACTCGCTGTCCGTGCCGGTGGTGAAGGTGACGGCGACCGACGTGCTCGTCTGGGTGCCGTCGACGTAGGTCACGGTGCCGGCCGTCGGCGCCGTGTTGTCGGCGGTGAGCGTGAACGCCGCGTTCCCCGAGGTCAGGCCCGCGTTGTTGGTCGCGGTGACGTTCTTGGTGCCCGGAGCGGCCGGCGCGCCCGACCAGCTGTAGGTGTTCACGCCGAGGGCGCCGGGCGTCGAGGTCCAGTTGGTCCCCAGGGCCGGGAACGCGTAGCTCGCAACGCCGGCAGTGGCATCGGCAGCCGTCGCGGTGGCCACGAACGAGCCCGACGCCGCGCCGGAGCGGTAGTAGACCGTCGAGCCGCTGCTGGGCCACCAGGTGTTCGTGAAAGCCGAGAACGCCAGGCCCGGGGTGGAGGGAGCAACGGTGTCGACCTTGATGTTCGGGCTGATGTACGTCGTCGCGTTGCCGACCGTGTCGCTGACGACGTACTCGTAGCTGTAGCACGCCTGGTCGGCCACGACGTCGCTCACCGGTGTGGACGGGTCGTTGGAGCCGACCTGGCTGTAGGAGCCGTAGGTGCCACACGTGCCGCTGGTCAGCGTCGCGGTCGCCCGCAGGAGC
>JAWWPK010000348.1:0-5479 GCA_033854925.1 Nocardioidaceae bacterium
ATAGGTGCCCCACCCGAGCTCGTACGGCACTGTCGGTCGTGACGCCGGGACTCGACCACCGCCCACCGAGCCTGTCGAGATGACCGCAGGGTCGGCTCCCAGCCCTTCGTTGCGGCGGTCTCGACAAACTCGACCAGCGGTGGGTGCGCGAGTGCCTGCCTGTGGGTCAGGTCTTGGCCTTGGTCTTGGCCTTGGTCTTGGCCTTGGTGATCGGCGTGGCCGGTGACCGTCCGGCGACCGCCTTCTGCAGCCGCTCCAGCTCGGCCGGGAACCGTCGCGCGAGGTCGTCGACGTCCGGCATCGACTCGCGACAGGCGATCACTCCGACTCCGACCCGGCCGTTGTTGGACATCACGGTGATGTTGAGGCCCGCGCCGTGGAAGACCGGGCCGAGAGGGTGCATCGCCTCGATGAGGGCGCCCATGAAGTAGAGCGGCAGCGGCGGTCCGGGGACGTTGGAGATGACCAGGTTGTGCACCACCGGGTGCTTCTCGGCGAGGCGCAGACCGGCGTAGGCGCGGACGGCGAGGCCGAACGTGCGCGGCGCGGCGAACTCGGCCCAGTCCTGAAGGGAGTCCGCGCTGATGGCCTTGTGGTGGTCCTTGGCGTGCCGGTTTGCGGTCGCCATCTCCTCGAGTCGCTCCAGCGGATCCTCGATGTCGGTCCCGAGCTTGGTGAACAGTGCGGAGACCTTGTTGGCCCCGGCGGAGCGGTTCGACTCGGAGCGCACGGACACCGGCACGGTGGCCAGCAGGGAGCTTTCGGGCAGCTCGTCGCGGTCCTCGAGATATGAGCGCAGCGCGCCCCCGGCCACCGCCAGCACGACGTCGTTGACCGTGGTGCCGGTCGCCGCCTTGACCTCCTTGATCGTGTCGAGATCCATCACGGAGAAGGCGATCGAGCGGTGGCCGGTGATGGTGCCGTTGAACGACGTGCGGGGCGCGGTGAGCGGGGCGGCCATGGCGGTCCCCTCGCGGGCGCGGCCGATGGTCCCGACGACGCCCTTGACCGTCGGCGCGAGCAGACCGAACGTGGTGAACGGCCGGGTCACGCTGGTGACCACGCCACGGCCGAGCAGCTCGGCCCGACCCGGCTCGTGCGGCCAGGCCTGCTTGTCGTCGGCAGCACCCAGGGGCTCCGAGGCCGGCTCCAGGCTGCACAGGTGCGAGATCAGGTTGGCCCCGGAGACGCCGTCGACGGTGGCGTGGTGCATCTTCTGGAACACAGCGACCAGGTCGGTCCCGTCGTCGGCGTGGTAGCCCTCGATGACCCACATCTCCCACAGCGGGCGGGACCGGTCCAGCGGGAGCCCGGCCAGGTGGCCGGCCAGCTCGATGAGCTCGGCGTACCCGCCCGGTGTCGGCAGCGCCAGCCGGTGCACGTGCCGTTCGATGTCGAACTGCTTGTCCTGCACCCACACGGGGTGGTCGAGCCCGAGCGGGACCCGGCGGAGCTTGCGAGTGAACTCCGGGACGTCGCGGACCCGCGCGTCGATGCCCTCGCGCATCGAGGCGAAAGAGTACGGCTCGGGCATCGTCGACGGGTCGAGAATGATCAGTCCGCACACGTGCATGAGCTGCGCGGGGGTCTCGAGATAGAGGAAGCTCGCATCGAGCCCCGACAGCCGGTCCATGTCCGCCCTTCCAGGAACGTGTTCTAGTCCCGTAACGAGCGGCGAGACGTTTGAGTCACGTGAGGACCATCTCACCCGGCCCGCTCCGTGCCGACCCGCCGGTAGGTTTGACGCGTGTCATTTCGCCGCCGCGCCCTCGTGTACGCCGCCCTGACCGCCAACGCGATCCGTCCGCTGCCCGGTTTCCGGTTCGGCGTCCCGGCATTCTTCGCGGGCTGGATCACGGGCGAGCTGGCGCCGCAGTGGCTGGCCGTCACGGTCGCGGACGCCGGCACCCACTTGACGGCGAAGCGGCGCGACCCGGTGGCGCTCGCTGTCGCAGGGGCGACCGCCGTCGGCCTCGGCTACCTGATCAACCAGGCCCGCCGCGACCAGAGCCACGCGGAGTCCGCGCTCTCCGAGGCGCTCGGCGAGGACTACCAGGACCAGCTCGACGAGCTGCCGACGCCGGCCGACCTCAAGACCCCGTGGCGCTCGCTGGTGAACCCGTTCCGGACCTTCCGCCACCCCGCCGTCCCGATCAAGGTCGAGAAGGACATCGCGTTCGGCGAGGCCGGCCGCCGCAACTACCTCGACATCTACGCGCCTGCCGAGGGCGCCGAGAACGCCCCGGTGCTGTTGCAGGTGCACGGTGGCGGCTGGGTGCTCGGCAAGAAGGAGGAGCAGGGCATCCCCCTGATGCAGCACCTGGCGGCCAAGGGCTGGGTATGCGTGGCGATCAACTACCGGCTCTCGCCCCGGGACCCGTGGCCGGCCCAGGCCGTCGACGTGAAGAAGGGGATCCACTGGATCCGCGAGAACATCGCGGCGTACGGCGGCGACCCCGACTACATCGCGATCACCGGCGGCTCCGCCGGCGGCCACCTCACCGCGCTCACCGCGCTCACGCCGAACACTCCCGACTGGCAGCCCGGCTTCGAGGACGCCGACACGTCGGTGCAGCTGGCGATCCCCCACTACGGCGTCTACGACATGGCCGGCTCCACCGGCACGAAGGCGGCCACCCAGCTGCGCGACCTGTTCCTCGCGGACTGGGTGATGAAGGCGAAGTGGGGCGACCACCCCGAGGTCTTCGAGGACGCCAGCCCGATCCTGCGCATCACCCCGGACGCGCCGGACTTCTTCGTGATCCACGGCGCCCACGACACCCTGGTGCCGGTCGACCAGGCCCGCCAGTTCGTCGCGCGGCTGCGCGAGGTGTCCAAGCGCACGGTGGTGTACGCCGAGCTGCCCGGCGCCCAGCACGCCTTCGACGTGTTCCCGTCGATCCGGTCCGCGCACATCGTCAGGGCCATCGACCGCTACCTGCACTGGCACTGGAACCAGTACCGCCGCGAGCGCGCTGCCACCTGAGGCTGCAACCTGAGGTAGCCGGCGACTGTCAATAGGTCATCTGCGGGATCCGCGTGGGGGTACCTCAGACGCAGGCTGGAAGGCATGTCACCTTTCGCTGGAGCACCCTCACTCGCGGTCCGCGTCCTCGGCGAGACCGACGACCCGCAGCTCACCCGCACCCGTCGGCACGCCCGACAGCGGGCCCGCGCCCGGAAACGCACCCGGAGACAACCCTGAGCCACATCTGGGGTGGATTCCTGATGCGCCAGGAGTCACCTCAGGAGCAGGGTCGAGCCATGACCTCGTCCCCGACGTTCCCCGGCACCACCGTCCGCGCCGTGCTGCCGGCCCTCGACGACGACGTGGCGCGCGCCCTGATCCGAGCGCGGGTCCGAAGGCGGCACCGGCGCGCGCATCGCGTGCTGACCCGCTTCTGACCAGGCAGCTCAGCGCGGCAGCCCGAGGATCCGCTCGCCGGCGACGTTGCGCAGGATCTGCGTCGTACCGCCCGCGATCGACAGGCAGCGGGTGTTGAGCAGCTCCCACATGTCCTTGCGGAGCTGCTCGGACGGCGCGACCAGGCCGCCGCCCTGAAGCTCCACGACGAGCTCGGCGCTGTCCTGGCGGTTGCGTACGCCGAGCAGCTTGGCCACCGACGACTCGGCGCCGGGTCCCCGGCCGGCCAGCGAGCGCAGGGTCGTGCGGACGCCGAGGAGGGTGCAGACGGTCGACAGCGCGATGGCGTGTCCGACGCGGGCGCGCTGCGTCGCGGTCAGGTCGAGGTCCGAGGCCAGGGTCACGGCGCGCTCGGTGCTCTTGGAGAGCCGGGTGGTGGCCATCGCGACCCGCTCGTTCGCGAGCGTGGTGCGTGCGAGCTTCCAGCCGTCTCCGAGCTCGCCGACCAGGCAGTCGTCGGGCACGAACACGTCGTCCAGGAAGACCTCGTTGAACAGCGCCTCGCCGGTGAGCTCGCGCAGCGGGCGTACGTCGATCCCGGCCGACTTCATGTCCACCAGGAAGTAGGAGATGCCCCTGTGCTGTGGTGCGTCCGGGTCGGTGCGGGCCAGGCAGATCCCCCAGTCGGCGCGCTGCGCGACCGAGGTCCACACCTTCTGGCCGGTGAGCTTCCAGCCCCCGTCCACACGCTCGGCTCTGGTCCGCAGCGACGCCAGGTCTGAGCCCGACCCCGGCTCGGAGAACAGCTGGCACCACACGAGCTCGCCCCGGAGGGACGGCAGCACGAACCGCTCGCGCTGCGCGTCGTTGCCGTGCTCCACGATCGTCGGCAGCGCCCAGCCGGCGATCACGATGTCGGGCCTGGTGACCCCCGCGCGGGCCAGCTCCTCGTCGATGACGATCTGGGTGACGGCGTCGGCACCGAGGCCGCACGGCGCGGGCCAGTGCGGCGTCAGGTAGCCGGCCTCGACCAGCGCGGCCCGGCGCTCGCCCTCGGGCAGCGCTCCGAGCCGCTCCGCCACCTCCCGGACGCCGGGGCGGACGGCGTCGTCGCGACCCTCGAGGTCGACGTCGACGAGTCGGCGTACGCCGTCGACCGAACGTGCGGTCAGCCGCAGCGCCGCCGCGTCCGCGTCTCCGACCAACGCTCGCAGGGCCAGCCCGCGGCGAAGGTAGAGGTGGGCGTCGTGCTCGTAGGTGAAGCCGATGCCGCCGAGCACCTGGATGCACGACTTGGCGACAGCCACCGCGCCGTCGAAGCAGGTAACCTCGGCCACGTCGGCGGCGTACGCCCATTGCGCGTCGTCGCCGAAGGCAACCGCGGCCACGTCCCACGCGGCCGCGGTCACCGCCTCGGACGTCTCGAGCATCTCCGCGCACAGGTGCTTGATCGCCTGGAAGGCGCCGATCTTCTGGCCGAACTGCTCGCGCACCTTGGCGTAGTCGACCGCGGTCTCCAGGCACCAGCGTGCGATTCCGGCGGCCTCGGCGGCGGCCAGGGTGACCGTTGTACGGCGGACGAGATCGCGCGGCTCGGCCGGGCCCAGGTCGACGACGCCGTACCGCCGGCTCAGGTCGACGCCCAGCACAGGGGTCGCGCCCGTCAGGGTGACCAGCCCGTCGGCACCGAACAGGTGGGTGGCGCCGCTCAGGTCGCCCGCCACTGCACCCCTTGTTGGCGACTCGTGGACGAGCGCCACGGCGGCACCCTCGCCGATCTCGTTGCACGGCGCCACGAGAGCGGCCACCGCGGTCGAGAGCAACGGCCCCGGCACCAGCTCGTGGGCACAGGCCTCGAGCGCCACCGCCTGGTCGAGGACCGAGCCGCCCCCGCCGCCGTACGCCTCGGGCAGCCCGATCGTGGCCACGCCCATCTCCACGCAGGCCTTCCAGGAGTCGGCGAACGTCGCGCCGGCGTCGCTGTCGGCGTCCCGGACCGCCTCGCGACCGCCCAGCGACGCCGCCCACTCGCGCAGGCTGCGCGCGAGCTCGACGTGCTCCTCGGAGATCCCGATCGACATGTGGCTCCTCAAGTCTCCAATCACTTGTAACTCA
>JAWWPK010000349.1:0-3704 GCA_033854925.1 Nocardioidaceae bacterium
ACGCGACGTCGCGCAGCACCGGGCATGGATGACGCGCGCGTACGCGCTCGCACTAGGGGCGGGCACCCAGACGTTCACCATCGGCATCGGGCAGGCCGTCTTCGGCAAGACGGTCCTCTCAACCGACCTCTCGACAGCCGCGGGCTGGATCATCAACCTCACCGTCGCCGAGTACCTGATCCGCAGGCCACGAAGGCGCCGGAAGCTGGGTCAGATCGCAGTCCGGGCGTCGACCGCGCCGGCGCCGCCGAAGCCACGCAGCATGGCTGCCACGGCGAACGAGGCAAGCAGCTCGCCCGCCTCGTCGTACACCCGGCACTCGGACTGACTCATGCCGTCACCGGCGAAGATCGACCGGTGGTGGTAGCGGACCCATTCGTCCATCCGCACGTCACGGTGAAGTGCGAGGGTGATGGCGTTGATCCCGGTGGAGATCGTGCGGTGTGCTGCGGCTTGACCGATCCCGTCGTGCGGGCGGAGCGCCGCCGCGATCGACATGTGGCCGGTGAACTGCGCCAACAAGCCGGCGTGGAGTGGCGGGTCGTCAGCCGGTACGCCGCGCAGGCGCAGCCAGGCGTCGATGACCGGCGGCCCGACAGGGGCTAGCGGGTCATCGGTGTAGGCAGCGTCGACCACGCGCAGGTCGCGACCGACGACGCCCATGTCGTACGTCGGGCTGTCGTAAGGCCCGGCGGACGGCGGCGCCGGGTCCTGGTGGCGGATCAGGTCCGGCGCCGTGACATCGAGCAGCAGTGTCCCGGCCGCGCGAGGGCGCCCCTCCTGCACGACCGTGACGCCGAGCGTCGTGAACGTTCGCCCGGCGCTTAGCACGTCGAGCTGGAACTCCAGGGGCAGCCGGGCGTCAGCGCCGCGGAAGAACACCATGTGCGCCGAGACGACCCGTCGACCAGGCGCGTGCCGGCCGGCGGCGACGATGGCCTGGCCGAGCAGCTGGCTTCCCTCGACCACCGGCCGCGCTCCGTCGGCGTGCGGAACGCCCACGTAGGCGTTCTCACCGGACGGCTGGACGTCCATGACCCTGACGAGATCGAGCACGTCGCCCCACGCCGGGAAGCGGGTGATCTGCTCGGCGCGTGGGTCGTCGGCGTTCACGAGCTCGACCCGAAGCCGGTCATGATCGAAGGTGATGGTGTCCGACAGCCAGGCCAGGTCAGCCGGCGGTGCGACGTAGCGCCGCGCCGCGTCCACGCCGCCGAACACCGCGGGCACCTCCTCCGCTGACCACCTGACCAAGCCGGCGGTCGGCACCTCGCCGTCCAGTGACCAGAGCTGTGCGCTGCCGATCTCGGCGTGCTCTGTGGTCCTCCCCTCGTCGCGCAGCAGGTCCATGCGCACGTCGGCGATCGGAAAGCAGAGTGCTGCGGGTTGGCCCGGTAGCTCGAGCTGCACCGCCGCCGCCGACTCGGCGATCAGCCGATCGCCCCAGCGCGCCCGCGCACGGAACGTCCTCCCACCGTGGCGCCGTTGCGCCCCGGCTGCTGTGACGTCTGGTGTCATGAGCATCCTTGGTAGCTGTGTCAGCGTGCAGTCAAGCGCAGGGCTATCACCCGGCCGTGGGCAGATCCGTCCGCGACCGCGAACCGAGGAGCTACGCATGAGCCTGACGTCAGGTCTTGGCCCGCTGGGCAGAGGCCGGGCCGGTTGGTTCTCGCCCCCGGTCCCGGCGCCGCTGGTCTACGTCGAGCCGCATCCCCGACGGGTGCAGGCGCTGCGGGGTGGCCAGGTGGTGCTCGACACCGAGCGCGCCCTGATGGTGCACCGGCCGGGCAGCCCGCTCGCGTACGCCTTCCCTGCTGAGGAGGTCGTCGACCTTCAGGTCGAGCAGGAGCCCGACGCGCCCGGCTACGTTCGCGTCCCCTGGACGGCCGTTGACGAGTGGCGCGAAGAGGGGCGCCTGCTCGTCAACTACCCGCCGAACCCGTACCACCGCGTCGACTGCCGCCCGACCCGGCGACGCCTGCACGTCGAGGCAGCCGGCCTGACGCTCGTCGACACCGACGACACCGTGATCCTTTTCGAGACGGCGCTTGCCGCACGCCTCTACGTCGCGCCGGCTGCCGTCCGCACCGACCTGCTGCGGCCGAGCTCGACGACGAGCTACTGCAACTACAAGGGCTACGCGAGCTACTGGTCAGCCGTCGTAGGCGACCAGGTCGTCGAGGACGTCGCGTGGAGCTACGAGGACCCGCTGCCCGAGAGCTTGCCGATCAAGGGCTTGCTCAGCTTCGACGCCGACAAGGTCCGGGTCGTGGCCGAACTGCCTGGGTGACGCGCTGGGCTGTCCTTACGCCTCCGCGGCGAGACCGAGGATGGTCGCGAGCGCGTCGTTCACCAGTGGGGCCGGATCAGCGGGCAAAGCGTCGAAACGGGCGGCGACGTGGCCGTCAGGGCGGATCAGGACTCCGCCGGTGGCGGAGACGCCGTAGGCCTGATGCCAGGGTCGATCGACGGACCGGTGCGAGCCTTCCGGTCCAACGGCCACCACCGTCATGGGAACGGCGTCATGCGCGAAAGTCGAACGAGTGCCGTCGTGTGTGAGGAAGACGAAGGTCTCCGCGCAGAGATCGATGGTCGACGTACGACGGCCGGTGCCGTCTTCGAGGGTGACGTGCGGGGCGCGTGCACCGGGCCGGCCGGTCTCGACGTAGTCGGTGACGGTTGACGCGATCACCTCGGTGGCGTCGTCGATGACGGCCGCCGAGCTGTAGATGGTTCCCATCTGCTGGCCGATGCTCAGGAAGTGGCCCTGCTGCTCTTCGAGTGACGCGGCGGCATGCTGCGAGTCCCAGCGAGCCTCGGTGAGTCGCTGGGTGTTGATCAGGGCCCGCTGGCCGTTGTAGATCGCCACCGGCTTGCGCTCGGTCTCGTAGCTGTCCAGGAGGCTGTCGTTTGCTCCCCAGCGAGTGACGGCGGCCAGCTTCCACGCGACGTTCTCCGCGTCCTGCGCGCCGCTGTTCATGCCGAATCCCCCGTGCGGTGGAAAGCGGTGCGCTGCGTCACCGGCGAAGAAGACCGGCCCGAGTCGCCAGCGATCGGTCACCGCCTGCTCGTAGTCCCATCGCAGGACGTCGAGGACCTCGATATCGAGGTCAGGATCACCGACAGCGGCTCGGACCCGTTCCTGCAGCTCGGCGTCGCCGATCTGGTCGGCCGGCTCGGCAGCGTAGGTGAACGTCCACTCCGAGGCGTCTGCGGCAGCGAGGCCGAAGGTGCCCTCGGCTCCTTCTGCGACTGTCCAGGTGAGTGCGAACGGCCGGCCCTCCCGGAAGCGGCTCAAGTCGGCACGGAAGTAGACGCTGACCGAGTGCCCGAACACGCCCGTACTTGTCTCGGTGGCTTTCAGCAAGCCCCGCACCGGGCTGTGCATCCCGTCGGCAGCCACGACGTAACGGCACGACACGGTTGTCGCCCCGCCGGTGTTCGCATCGGTGATCTGCACCCTCGCCCCGCCGTCGACGACGTCGACAGCGGTGGCCTCGACACCGAAGGTGACGGACACGTTCGGGTTGGCAGCCGCACGTCGCCGCAGGATCGCCTCGTAACGGTGCTGCGGGCAGAAGCACCCCTGCTCCGGCCCGACGTGGTCCGGCATCGGCCCGAGCATCAGCCGCGCGCATTCGTCCCCGTTCAGCCGGGTGACGAAGCCGAAGCCGGCCGCTTCCTGCGGAGGCAGCCCGGCCGCC
>JAWWPK010000350.1:0-4259 GCA_033854925.1 Nocardioidaceae bacterium
CGTGCTTCGGCGTGCTGTTCGCGTTCGCGGGCGACCGCCTCGGTGAGCACCGTCTCGTCGATGTCGAACTCCAGCTGCACCTCGCCGAAGTCGATGTGCCGCTTGGTCTCATAACCCGCGTCGCGGAAGACGCGCAGCATCGCGTTGTTCTCTGCAAGGACCACGGCGTGGAAGCGGCGGATGCCCGACTCGCGTGCCGCCGCCGCGAGGTGTTCGAGCAGCACCGAGCCGATGCCGCGGCCCTGGTGTGCGTCGGCCACCACGAACGCGTCCTCCGCGTCGGACTTGTTGGGCAACCGCTCGTAGCGGCCGACGGCGATGATCTCGCCGCCGAGTTCGGCGACGAACGCGACGCGGTCGTGGTGGTCGACGCGGGTGAACCGCGCAACGCACCCGCCGCTCACCTGCAGGGGTTCCTGTCCCGCGACGGCATGTCCCCCGCCGAGCTCTTGGCCGCCGGGCGCGCGGAGGTGGCCGGGTACGGCGGGCACCTGCTGCGCGGCACCGTCAGCGGCGTCCGGCCCTGCGACGACGGCGGCTTCGAGCTCTCGCTCGCGGACGGGCGGTCCGTGTCCGCCCGCCGGGTCCTGGTCACCACCGGCCTCCGCGACGAGCTCCCCGACCTCCCGGGAGTCCACGAGCGGTGGGGCCGCGACCTGCTGCACTGCCCCTACTGCCACGGGCACGAGGTCCGCGACCAGCGCCTCGGCGTCCTGGGTGGCAGCCCGGACGCCGCCCAGCACGCGCTCCTGGTCCGGCAGTGGTCCGGCGACGTCGTGTTCTTCACCCACACCAGCACCCTCACTGCGGCCGAGCGCGAACAGCTGGTGGCCCGCGCCATCGGCATCGTCGACGACCCGGTCGGCCGCCTGGTCGTCGAGGACGACCGGCTGGCAGGCGTCGAGCTCGAGGACGGCCGCGTCGTCCGCCGCGACGCGGTGTTCGTCCGGCCCGGCTTCGCCCCGAACAGCGACCTGCTCGCCGGGCTCGGTTGCGCGATGCGCGAGACCGGCTGGGTCGTGGCAGACCCGACGGGCCGCACGTCGGTGCCGGGTGTGTGGGTCGCCGGCAACGCCGTGAACCCGCGGGCCCAGGTCATCACCGCCGCGGGCGAGGGATCGTCCGCCGCCATCGCGATCAACGCCGACCTCGTCGAGGAGGACGTGCACACCGCCGTACTCGACTTCCGCGCGGGCCTCCCCGCCTGACCAGCCTGACCACCCAGACCATCCGGACCATCCGGACCATCCGGACCATCCAGCGAACCCGAGGAGCACAACCATGACGCAGATCCACACCACCCCGACCGTCCCGCCGCCCACCAAGCACCAGCTCGCGCTGATGATCTGGGTCGCGGTGTTCCCCACGCTCACCGTGCTCAACCTCGCGCTGGGCGACTCGCTCGCCGACCTGCCCGGTGTGCTGAGGACCTTCGTGCTCGCGACGGTCGCAGTCCCGATCGTCATCTACGGGCTGATGCCCCGCCTGCACCGGCTCCGCGCCCGGATCATCGGCGCCCGGGCGGCCTGAGCCCACGCACACAGGGATCACCACGTCGCTCACCACGTGTGGTGACGACCAGTCACCACATCGGTTCATAGCTTCGCGCCATCAGATCCACCCCGATCCCGAGAGGCACGACCATGAACAGGTTCACCCGCAGCATCGCCCGGGCCAGCGCCGGGCACCCGTGGCGCACCATCACCAGCTGGGCGATCGTCCTGGTCGCGCTCCTGTTCCTCGCCGCCAGCGGCGGCGGGACGTTCTCCGAGGACTTCGCCGCGAAGGGCAGCCAGAGCGCCCACGCCAGGCAGCTGCTCTCCGAGAACTTCCCCGAGGCGGCCAAGGGCACGGCGCTGGTCGTCTTCGAGGCTGCGGACGGCACCAGCCTCGAGGCACATCACGCGGACCTCGAGGCGGTGCTGAGCGACGTCGCCGGCCTCGGCCACGTCGAGTCGGTGACCGACCCCTTCGCCGTCGGCACGATCTCGGAGGACGGCCGGATCGCCTACGCCCAGCTCACCCTCGACGTTCCCGAGCGAGAGATGGGGAAGCCGGCCTTCACGGTGCTCTCGGACGCCGTCTCCGGCACTGACGTGTCCGGCCTGCGGGTCGAGCTCGGCGGCGACGCGGTGTTCCTGAACGCCGAGGACAAGAGCTCGAGCCACACAGGTATCGGCCTCCTGGTCGCGCTACTGGTCCTGCTCGTGGTGTTCGGCACCGTCATGGCCGCGATCATCCCGATCGGTCTGTCGATCGTCGCGGTCGGCGCCGGCATCGGCGCCATCACCCTGCTGGCCGGCTCGATGGACGTGTCGGCCTCCGCCATCCCCGTGGCCGGAGTCGTCGGCCTGGGCGTCGGCATCGACTACGCCCTCTTCGTGGTGGCCCGCTACCGGGAGAACCGCGCCGCCGGCATGGCCAACGACCGGTCGCTCGACCAGGCCATGGGCTCGTCGGGCGCTGCCGTCGTGTTCGCCGGCGGCACCGTCATCATCGCGACGTCGGCTCTCGCCATCACGGGCCTTGGCGTCCTCACCTCGATCGGCCTGTCGACCGCCCTGATGGTGTTCTTCGCCGTCGCCGCGGCCGTGACGCTGCTGCCCGCGCTGCTCGGCCTGCTCGGTGACCGCATCGACACCGGCCGGCTGGTGCGTCGGCACCGCCCGGCCAAGCGGGCCGAGGACACCGCCTGGTGGCGCTTCGGCCACCGGGTGTCGGGTCGCCCGTGGCCCTACCTGATCGGCGCCGCCGTCACCCTGGTCGCGATCACGATCCCCGCGTTCTGGATCCAGACCGGCTTCCCGGCCGCCGGGGACGCACCCGCCGAGACCACCCACCGGCAGGCGTACGACCTGCTGTCGGAAGGCTTCGGCACCGGGATCAACGCACCGCTGCTCGTCGTCGTGGACCTCCACGCTCCGGGTGTCGACGCCGCCGGCGTCGCTGCCCTCACCGAGGACATCGCCTCGATCCCGCGGATCGTGTCCGTGAGCGAGCCGCAGGTCTCGGCGGACGGCGACACCGTGGTCTTCACCGCGATCCCGACCACCGGACCGGCCGACCCGGAGACCTCGACGACCATCGACCAGGTGCGGGACATCATTCCCGGCAACGTCTACGTCTCCGGCATCACCGCCATCACCGACGACCTCAACGCCCAGCTCACCAGCACGCTGCCGCTGTTCATCGGGGTCGTCATCGCGGTGTCGTTCCTGCTCCTGATGCTGGTGTTCCGCTCGATCGCGGTGCCGCTCAAGGCCGCGGCGATGAACCTGCTCTCGATCGGAGGCGCGTACGGCGTCCTGGTCGTGGTCTTCCAGTGGGGTTGGGGAAGCAGCCTGCTCGGCCTCGAGGGGCCGACCCCGATCACCTCGATCATCATGGTGATCATGTTCCCGATCCTCTTCGGGCTGTCGATGGACTACGAGGTGTTCCTGCTGTCGCGGATCCGGGAGGAGTTCGTCCGGACCGGTGACAACGCCGAGTCGGTCGCCCGCGGACTGGCGGGGACCGGCCGCGTCATCACCTCGGCGGCGCTGATCATGATCGCGGTCTTCCTGAGCTTCGTCGCCAGCCCGGTGCCGTCGCTGAAGATGCTCGGGCTCGGGCTCGCCACCGCGATCCTCATCGACGCCACGCTCGTCAGGATGGTGCTGGTGCCGGCCACGATGTCCCTGCTCGGCAAGGCCAACTGGTGGCTGCCCACCTGGCTCGACCGGGCGCTCCCCCACCTGACCGTCGAGGACTCCACCCACGACGTAGAGGCCGTCCCGGTGCTCACGCACTGACGCCTCGGCCACGTGTCTGCTGGCCCCCGCGACCTGCGGGGGCCGGCATCGCTCACCACACAAGGAGAAGCCCATGTCCGTCACCACCGCAACACCGCCGCCCACGACGGCGACCACCGGCTCCCAGCTCTCACTGGCTCGCCTGCACCTGATGCGGGCCGGCTACCTCCTGATGGGTGTCGGACTCGTCCTCGTGAAGTGGCCACTCCTTCCCGACGCTCACTCGCTTCCGCTCTACGAGGGCGTGACGCTGTGCCTGCTGACCGCGATGTCACTCCTGGCCTTCCTGGGGATGCTCCACCCGGTCAAGCTCCTGCCGGTGCTTCTGTTCGAGTCGGTCTGGAAGCTCCTCTGGCTCGCGCTGGTGGCCCTCCCCAAGGCCGTCTCCGGGGACCTCGACGCGGCCACGACCAACGTCCTGGTCAACTGCTCGCTGGTCGTCGTGATCCTGGCGGTCGTCCCGTGGGG
>JAWWPK010000351.1:0-13571 GCA_033854925.1 Nocardioidaceae bacterium
ATCGTCCGTCGCATCGACGGGGGCACCCACCCAGACCGGATCCTGGCGCTGACCTTCTCCCGCAAGGCCGCCGAGCAGCTCCGCGACCGCGTCACCGCACGGGTCGGCCGCACCATGTCCGCCAGCATCGGGTCGACGTTCCACTCCTTCGCCTACGGCCTGATCCGGCGCTACGCGCCGGCCGAGCTCTACGTCGGCCCGCTCCGGCTCCTCTCGGCGCCCGAGCAGGACGTGGTGCTGCGCGAGCTGCTGCTGGACCATCCCGAGTCGATCAGGTGGCCGGACGAGCTCCGGCACGCACTCGGCACCCGTGGCTTCGCGCGCGAGGTCCACGCCGTGCTCTCCCGAGCCAGGGAGAAGGGGCTCGACGGGGAGGAGCTTCAGCGGCTCGGCGAGAGCAACGGTCTTGCGGAGTTCGTGGCTGCCGGCGCGTTCCTGGAGCAGTACCTCACCGTCCTCGACGGGCGAGGTGCCGTCGACTACTCCGACCTCATCCGGCGCGCGACGATCGAGGCGACCCTGCATCGCGACGAGCTGCGAGCGACCTACGCGCACGTCTTCGTCGACGAGTACCAGGACACCGACACCGGCCAGGTGGCGCTGCTGCGGGCGATCGCCGGTGACGGCCGCGACCTGGTGGTGGTGGGCGACCCGCACCAGTCGATCTACGCGTTCCGGGGCGCGGAGGTGCGCGGGCTCCTCGACTTCCCGACCGTCTTCCCGCGAGCCGACGGCTCCCCTGCCGAGGTGGTGGCGCTGGGGACCACCCGCAGGTTCGGGCCGCGGCTCCTCACCGCCACGCAGCGGGTCGCCGGCCGGATCGGGCTGCCCGGCAGCATCCCCGAGGGTGCGCGCGAGGCCTTCCTGGCGCCGACGGCGGAGGTGGGGGACCACGGCGAGGGCCGGGTCACGGTACGCACCTTCGACAGTGACCGCGCCGAGGCCGAGCACCTGGCCGACCTGCTCCGGCGGGCGCACCTCGAGGACGGCATCAAGTGGGACGAGATGGCCGTGCTGGTGCGATCCGGCCGACAGTCCATCCCGCCGCTGCGCCGGTCCCTCGGCGCTGCCGGCGTGCCGGTCGAGGTGGCCAGCGACGAGGTGCCGCTGGTCCGCGACCCGGCCGCGCTGCCGCTGATCGACGCCCTGCGGGTGGTCCTCAACCTCGACAACGACGACCCCGACCACGTCGACCACATCGATGCGGCGCGGGCCGAGGCGCTGCTGACCGGCCCGCTGGGCGGGTTGGACGCCGGGGACGTACGCCGCCTGGCCCGGCAGCTGCGCCAGCGGGAGAAGGAGTCGGCGCATGGCGAGCAGCGGCTGCCGGTGCACTCACGCGAGCTGGTCCGCCGCGCCGTGGTCGACGTCGCCACCCTTGACGGGCTGTCCGGTCCGGAGGTTCAGCGCGCCAGGGCGGTGGGCGACCTCGTGCGCACCACCCGGGCCCAGCTCGACCAGGGCGCGACCGCGGAGGAGCTGCTCTGGGCGCTCTGGTCGGGCACGTCGTGGCCGCGCCGGCTGCGCCGCCAGGTCGAGCTCGGTGGCGGGGGAGCCCGCCGGGCGCACCGCGACCTCGACTCGATCTGCGCCCTCTTCGACGCGGCGGCACGCGCCGAGGAGACCCGCGACCACGTCGGGGTGCGGGAGTTCCTGGCCACCCTTCTCGCCCAGCAGATCCCGGCGGACACGCTGGCCGAGCGTGGTGCGCGCGGTGCTGCGGTGCGCCTGCTGACCGCGCACCGCGCCAAGGGCCTCGAGTGGCGCCTGGTCGTCGTCGCACACGTCCAGCAGGACGGCTGGCCCGACCTCCGGCGCCGCTCGAGCATCCTGGGCGCCGACCGGCTCGGCGCCGACGGTCTGGTCCCGCCTACCTCGTTGCGCGAGACGCTGACAGAGGAGCGTCGGCTGTTCTATGTCGCGTGCACCCGCGCCCGCGAGCGGCTCGTCGTCACGGCCGTGGCCTCGCGGGACGACGACGGTGACCAACCGTCCCGGTTCCTCGACGAGCTGGGGGTGACGGTCGAGGCCGTCGAGGGTCGGCCCCCGCGAACCCTGTCGTTGGCCGGGGTGGTCGCGGAGCTGCGCCGCAACGTCGCCGACCCGGAGGTCAGCCCGGCGATGCGGGCCGCGGCGGCGCGTCGCCTGGCCCGGCTGTCGTCGGAGTCCACCGACGGTCGCCTCCTCGTGCCGATGGCCGATCCCTCGACCTGGTGGGGCACCCGGTCGGTCAGCCGGTCGGTCCGGCCGGTGCGCGACCCCGACCAGCCCGTTCCTGTCTCGTCGAGCATCGTCGAGCACTTCGAGGTGTGCCCGACCCAGTGGTTCCTCGCCCGCGAGGCCGGCGGCGTTGCCCGCCAGCACCAGTCGGCCAACGTCGGCGAGATGGTGCACGCGCTGGCCCAGCGGGTCGCCGCCGGCGAGCTCGAGCCCGGCCCCGACGGTGTCGACCAGCTCATGGGCCACGTCGAGAAGGTCTGGGACCGCCTGGAGTTCCGGACGCCGTGGGCCAAGGCGCGCGAGCTCGAGCGGATCCGGTCCGCCCTGGCCCGGTTCCTCGCTTGGCACCATGCCGGCAACCGCACCCTGGTGGGGATCGAGGAGCCGTTCCGGGCGGTCCTGGAGCTCCCCAACGGTGAGCGGGTGGCCCTGGGCGGCTACGCCGACCGCCTCGAGCTCGACGCCGACGGCCGGGTGGTGGTCGTGGACCTCAAGACCGGTCGCAACAAGCCGTCCGACAAGTCGGTCCTCACCAACGTCCAGCTCGGGCTCTACCAGCTGGCCGTCGACCACGGGGCCGCCGACGAGCTCGTCGAACAGGAGGCCCGGGCGGGCGGTGCCGAGCTCGTGCAGCTCGGGCTCCCCGGCGACGACGCGCACGCCACTGTCCAGCACCAGCCGGGCCAGGCCGACGACGGTCCCGAGCGGGCGGCGTTGCGCGGTCGGCTGGCCCGGGCAGCCGAGCTGTTGCGGACCGAGAACTTCCCCGCGATCGCCGGCCAGCACTGCCGCGACTGCGACTTCGTCCCGATCTGTCCGATCAAGAGCGCGGGGTCGGTGGTCGGGTCGTGACGTTGCAGCCCCGTCGCCTCGACACGCCCGCGGACCTCGCCGCGGCCATGGGCGCCCCGTGGGAGGCCAGCGAGCAGCAGTGGGCCGCGATCGTCGCGCCTCTCGCACCCGCGGTCGTCATCGCCGGTGCGGGGTCGGGCAAGACCACGTTGATGGCGGCCCGCGTCGTCTACCTCGTGCTGACCGGCCAGGTGCGGCCGGACCAGGTCCTCGGTCTCACGTTCACCACGAAGGCCGCGAGCCAGCTGCGTGCCCGGATCCGCCAGGCGCTGACCGACGCGGGGGCGCTGGACGACTCCGCACCCGAGGACGAGGACGTCCTGGAGCCCACCGTCTCGACCTACAACGCCTACGCCGCCGGCCTGCTCACCGACCACGGACTGCGGATCGGCCACGAGCCCGACACGCGGGTCATCACCGACGCGGCGCGCTACCAGCTGGGTGCTCGCGTGGTGGACCGGCACACCGGTGTGGTCGCGCACCTGAGCGACCACCCCAAGACCGTCATCCAGAACCTCCTCGACCTCGACGGCCAGATGAGCGAGCACCTGGTCGGGGCCGACGACGTGCGGCGGGTCGACGGCGAGGCGCTCGCCCGGTTCCTGGCGGCCGCTGAGGAGGAGAGAAACGGCAAGGACCGGTCGACGTACGTCGGTGCGATGGAGAAGGCCGCCAACGCCATCGAGCGCCGCGGCGAGCTGCTCGACCTGGTCGCCGGCTACCGCCGCATGAAGTCCGACCTCGGGTTGATGGACTTCTCCGACCAGATCGAGCTCGGCGCCCGGCTCGCCGCCGACCAGCCCGAGGTCGGCGTCGCCGAGCGGGAGAAGTTCTCGGTGGTGCTGCTCGACGAGTACCAGGACACGTCGGTCGCGCAGGCGGTGATGCTCTCGCGGCTCTTCTCGGGCCC
Source organism: Nocardioidaceae bacterium (assembly GCA_033854925.1). Lineage (GTDB taxonomy): Bacteria > Actinomycetota > Actinomycetes > Propionibacteriales > Nocardioidaceae > Nocardioides. Next base: position 3,983 of record JAWWPK010000351.1, read on the forward strand.
GGATGCTGGCTCCGGCCGCGGCCATGCGGTCACCGCGGTCGGCGACCCCAACCAGGCGATCTACGGGTGGCGAGGCGCCTCGGTGTCCAACATCCTCGGCTTCGCCGAGACCTTTCCGGCCGCGTCCGGTTCCGTGCCGTCCTACCCACTCACGGTCAACCGGCGCTCCGACCGCCGGATCCTCGCGGTGGCCAACCGTCTGGCCGCGCCGCTCTACGCCGGGTCCGACGCCGTGCGGCCCCTGGAGGCCAAGCGTGAGGCTGACGAGGGAGTCGTGACCACCCGCGTGTTCGAGACCCAGCGCGAGGAGCTGGCCTGGCTCGCACAGGCCGTGGTGAAGGTGCACGGTGGCGTCGGGACCGAGCTGTGGTCCGACATCGGGGTCCTGACCCGGGACAACGCGCACGCCGCCGAGGTATTCGACGCGCTGACCGAGGCCGGCGTCCCGGTCGAGATCGTCGGGCTGTCCGGGCTGCTGCGGCTGCCCGAGGTCGCGGAGGTCGTCGCCGTCCTGCACCTGCTCAAGGACGTCACCGCCAACGCCTCCCTGCTCACCCTGCTGACCGGGCCGCGGTGGGCCATCGGCCCGCGCGACCTCAAGCTGCTCGGTGACCGGGCCCGGGAGCTGGCCGGCGCGCGGGGCCGCGGCCCTTCGCCGGCGTCGGTCGACGATCACCTGGTCGCCATCGCCGACGGGATCGACCCGGCCGAGATCCCGTGCCTCGACGACGCGCTCCGCGACCCGGGCGATCCTCAGCACTACGCGTACTCCGACGCGGCGCTGGAGCGGTTCGCGCTGCTCGCCGCGGAGCTGCGCAGCCTGCGCTCCCACGTCGGCGAACCACTGCTCGACATCGTGCGACGGATCATCGAGACCACCGGGGTCGACGTCGAGCTCGACTCAGCGGTCACCCCGGCGGCGGCTGCCCGGCGCGACAACCTCGACCTGTTCGTCCGGGCGGTCGCGGACTTCCAGGCCGTCGACGGAGACGTGAGCCTGGTGGCGCTCCTCGCCTACCTGACGGCCGAGGAGGAGGAGAGCAAGGGCCTCGAGGTCGTCGCGCCGTCGGCCGCCGACTCCGTCAAGCTGCTGACAGTCCACCGGGCCAAGGGGCTCGAGTGGGGTGCGGTTTTCCTCGCCGGGGTCTGCGTCGGGCGGTTTCCCAGCACCATGTCCCGGACGCTGTGGACGTCGTCGCCGGCGGTGCTCCCGGCGCCGCTCCGCGGCGACGCGGCGGACCTCCCGCAGCTCGGCGGCTACGACAAAGCGGCGCTCGACAAGTACCGCGAGGACACCCGGGCCCACGAGGCGCGGGAGGAGCTGCGGCTCGGCTACGTCGCCGTCACCCGCGCCGCGCACCGGCTCGCGGTCACCTCGTTCTGCTGGAGCCCGCGGGCGACGCCGTTCGGGCCATCGGCCTACCAGGTGCTCGTCAGGGAGCAGCTCGAGCAGTGGGGCGAGACCGTCGACGACTGGCGTGACGCGCCGGTGAAGGGCGAGCCGAACCCCTACGCCGCCGAGGACCCCTCGAAGCCCTGGCCAGCCACCGGCATCGGCGCGGAGGCGCAGCGACGGATCGACGCGGCCGCCCTGGTAGTCGAGGCCGACCCCGACGCCGAGGACGACGGCCTGGACATGGTCGAGAGTGCCCGGGTCGCCGACTGGGACACCGAGGTCGAGCGGCTCCTGGTCGAGGCGCGAGCCGAGCGCAGCGCCGAGATCGTGGTGCCGCTGCCCGGAAGCCTGTCGGCGACGGCACTGCTGCGCCTCCAGGACGACCCCGACGCCTTCGCCCAGGAGCTGGCCAGGCCGATGCCGCGGCCGCCGAGCCGCGCGGCCCGGTTCGGGACCCTGTTCCATGCCTGGGTCGAGGACCGCTTCAAGCAGCAGCCTCTCCTCGACCCTGACGACCTGCCCGGCCGTGCCGATCTCGACATCGCCGACGAGGGTGACCTCGAGACCGTGATCGCCGCGTTCGAGAAGGGCCCGTTCGCCGACCGGGTGCCGCACGCCGTCGAGGCGTCGTTCGCGCTGGTGCTCGACGGCCAGGTCGTCCGCGGCCGGATCGACGCGGTCTACGACGAGCCCGACGGCGGGTTCCTCCTCGTCGACTGGAAGACCAACCGCAACGAGGACGCCGACCCGCTGCAGCTCGCGCTCTACCGCTTGGCCTGGGCCGAGCTCCGCGGCGTACCGCTCGCGAAGGTGCGCGCAGCGTTCCACTACGTCCGGACCGGCACGACGGTCGAGCCGGAGGGGCTGGCGGACCGTCAGGCGCTGGAGGCCATGCTCATCGGCTGAGCCTGACGGGCCAGCCAGGTCGCGACGCCGCGGGCGGCGACCCGGCCGGCGCGGTTGGCGCCGATGGTGCTGGCCGAGGGGCCGTAGCCGACCAGCTGGACCCGCGGGTCCGCGACGGCCGTGGTGCCGTCGAGCTGGATGCCGCCGTACGCCGTCCTGAGGTGGAGCGGTGCCAGATGGCCGATGGCCGGCCGGAAGCCGGTCGCCCAGAGGATCACGTCGGCCGGCCAGAGCGTGCCGTCCGGCATCCGCACTCCGTCGGGCTCGATGGCGGTGAACATCGGGTGCCGCTCGTAGGCCCCGAGCCGCTCGGCCTCGCGCTCCTGCTCCCGAAGGGCCAGGCCGGTGACGCTCACGACACTGGCCGGCGGCAGGCCGCGGCGCACCCGTTCCTCGACCTGCGCAACGGCGGCCCGCCCCACCTCTGGGCTGAAGTCGTCGGTGCGCCACACCGGCTCCCGCCGGGTCACCCAGAGCGTGTCGCCGGCTACCGGGGCGATCTCTCCCAGCAGCTGCACCGCGGAAGCACCGCCGCCGACGACGACCACGCGCCGGCCGCGGAACGCCGCGGGACCGGGGTAGTCGTGGGTGTGCAGCTGCCGGCCACGGAACGTCTCCGCACCGGGGTAGGCAGGCACGAACGGCCGCGACCACGTGCCGGTCGCGTTCACGACGGTGCGAGTGCGCCAACGCCGGTCGCCCGAACGCACCTCGAGCAGCCCGTCGTCGGCCTCGACGACCTCGTCAACCCGCACCGGCCGCAGCACGGGCAGGTGGTGGGCACGCTCGTAGTCGGCGAAGTACGCCGGCACCACCTCGTTCGCGCGGCCCACCCGCTCGGCGGGCGGCTCGACGTCCGGCAGCGCCGCGATCCCGTGCACGTCGTACATCGTCAGCGAGTCCCAGCGGTGCTGCCAGGCGCCGCCGGGGGCGTCGTCCGCGTCGAGCACCACGTGGTCGATGCCCCGGCGCTGCAGGTGGTACGACGTCGACAGCCCGGCCTGCCCGGCGCCGATGACCACCGAGTCGAGGACCTCCACGTCAGGTGAACGCTCGCGCGAGCTTCGATAGTCCGCAGGCTGCGCCGGTCAGGCGAGCCCGGCGGTCAGCGCGATCTCGACCATGTCGCCGAACGTCCGCTCGCGCTCCTCGGCGGTCGTCTCCTCGCCGGTGACGATGTGGTCGGAGATGGTGCAGATCGCCAACGCGCGACGTCCGTGGCCGGCGGCGATCGTGTAGAGCGCCGAGGCCTCCATCTCGATGGCCAGCACGCCGTGCTCGACCATCCGGGTCATCAGCTCGGGCCGCGCCGGGTAGAACGAGTCACCGCTGAAGATCAGGCCCACGTGCACGTCATCACGCGGACCGGCGGCGGAGACCGCGGCGGCGAGCAGCCGGAAGTCGGCGACGGGGGCGTAGTCGAGCCCCTCGAAGCGGACCCGGTTCATGCCGGAGTCGGTGCAGGCACCGGACGCGATGACGATGTCGCGGAGCTTCACCTTCTCGGTGAGCGCACCCGCCGAGCCGACGCGGATGATCGACTGCACGTCGTACTCGCGGAACAGCTCGGTCGCATAGATCGCCATCGACGGCTGGCCCATGCCGGAGCCCTGGACCGAGACCCGTTGTCCGCGCCAGGTGCCGGTGAAGCCGAACATGCCACGCACCTCGCTGTAGCAGCGGGCGTCGTCCAGGAACGTCTCCGCGATCCACTTCGCGCGCAGCGGGTCCCCGGGGAAGAGGACGAGGGGTGCGATGTCACCAGCGGAGGCTCCGATGTGGGTGCTCACTGGCGGGAGACTAACGTCAGGCAGGTGGACTACCCGCACGTGCGTATGGCCGCCGGGGCCCACGACCGCATCGCCGTACGCCGTCGCGACGAGGCCTGGCTCGAGGAGCGGTGGGCCGATCCGGACACCCGGGTGCTGGTCGTCTCCGGCACCCGCGTGCAGCCCCGGGACGGCCGGATCCCGTGGGTGCGCCCGGGCGAAGCGCCGGACGGGCTGCGGGTGCTGCTCGGCGAGCAGGACGACAGGGCGTGGTTCGCGCTGGTCGCCGGCCCGGAGGTCGCTCAGGACGCGAAGGACGAGTGGTTCCCGCTGCGTGGTCTGCTGCTGCACCTGGCCGACGACACCCTCGCCAGCGCGCCGCTGGTCTTCCACGCCCTCGGCCTCGCGGAGTGGCTGTGGGTGACTCGCTACTGCCCGCGCTGTGGCGAGTCGCTGACCGCGAGGGCAGCCGGTCATGAGCTGGCGTGCCCCAACGGCCATGTCCAGTTCCCACGGACCGACCCGGCCGTGATCATGGTGGTCGCGTCCGGCGAGCCGGGCAGCGAGGACGAGCGCTGCCTCCTCGGCCGCCAGGCGATCTGGCCGGAGGGCCGCTACTCGACCCTGGCGGGCTTCTGCGAGCCGGGGGAGACCCTCGAGGACGCCGTACGCCGCGAGGTGCTCGAGGAGACCGGCGTCGTGGTGGGTGCCGTCGACTACTTCGGCAACCAGCCCTGGCCGTTGCCGGCGAGCCTGATGCTCGGCTTCGTCGCCCGGGCCGAGTCAGAGGACATCAACGTCGACAACGACGAGATCGACGACGCCCGGTGGTTCACCCGGGCCGACATGAAGGCCCAGGCCGGCTCGGGCGAGCTCGTCCTCCCCGGTGGCGTCTCGATCAGCAGATCCCTCGTCGAGCACTGGTACGGCGGCCCGCTGCCCGGTCAGTGGTGACCATCTGGCCGGTCACTGCGCCCATGGCGGCTGCACCCGGTCGCCCTCGGCCGTCGTGCCCGTGAACCCTGCTGCGATCGCGATGTAGGCGACCGCCTCGTCAGGACCAGGGTTGACCAACTCGATCTCGTCGCCCGCGGGTACGACGGCGACGTCGCCGGGGCCGAGCTCCTCGCCGTCCGGGGTCAGCCGGAGCCGACCTGACAGCACCAGGAAGGTCTCGTCGCGGTCGAGGGTGTGGATGCCCGCCCGGTGGCCCGGCTCGACCGCGATCTGCCACGTGCACAGCTCGTGGGAGCCGCGGCTCGGGGCGGCGTACCCGGAGAAGCGGACACCGGGCAGCTCAAAGGTGGGGGACTCGTGGGCGCGGATGACGGGCATCAGAACTCCTGGCAGATAGACAAGGGCACTTGAACAAGGTGACTTGACTATCATGGAGGAATGTCGACCTCCAGGCAAGGCCACGACCTCGGGATCCTGCTCGCGCTGGCCTATCAGCGGTTCGTCGAGGAGCTGCACGCGGAGCTGGCGGAGACGGGCGTGGTCGAGGTGGGCCGCTCGGACGGATACGTCTTCCGTGCGCTGGACGAGCGTCCACTCACCGTGAGCGAGCTCGCCGGCCGGCTGGACGTCAGCAAGCAGGGCGCGGCCCAGATCGTGGCCGACATGGAGCGCCGCGGGCTGGTCGCGAGACGGCCCCACCCCGACGACGGCCGCGCGCGCCTCCTGGTGCTCAGCGACGCGGGCCGCAAGGTCCTGGCCACGGCACGTCGCTTCCACCGGGCCTTCGAGCGGCGCCTGGTCCGTGAGCTCGGGGCGGGGCCGGTCGCCGGCCTGGTCGCGACCCTCGAGCACCTGGCGGGCGAGGAGACCCTCCGGGACCCACGGATCCGCGCGCTCTACCTCTGAGGCGCGGTGCCGCGGTGCCGGGATCAGCTCACCAGCGCGGAGAGCTTCTCCTTGACCTGCGCCAGCGAGGGGTTCGTCTGCGCCGTGCCGTCGCTGTAGATCAGCGTCGGGACGGTCTGGTAGCCGTCGTTGGCGGACTCGACGATCAGCGCGGCGTCCTGCTGCTGCTCGATGTCGACGACGTCGTAGGCGATGCCCTCACGGTCGAGCTGGCTCTTGAGCCGGTGGCAGTAGCCACACCACGGGGTGGTGTACATCGTGAAGCCTGCGCTCATCTGGGACTGTCGCCTCCGGCATCTAGGGTGATCGCAACCTGTTCAACCACAACCGTGCCGGAGTTTGTTCCTTGCCCGACCTGCTGGCTGCCCTCGATCCGGAGCAACGCCTCGTCGCGGAGGCGTTGCGCGGTCCCGTGCGGGTGCTCGCCGGCGCCGGCACCGGCAAGACCCGCGCGATCACCCACCGCATCGCGCACGGCGTCGCGACCGGCGTCTATGCGCCCTCCGAGGTGCTCGCGGTCACCTTCACCACCCGCGCGGCCGGGGAGATGCGCGGCCGCCTCCGCGGGCTCGGTGCTGGGAGCGTCCAGGCGCGCACCTTCCACTCGGCGGCCCTGCGCCAGCTGCGCTACTTCTGGCCGCACGTCCAGGGCTCCGAGCTGCCCCAGCTGATCGAGTCCAAGATCGGGCTGCTCGCCACAGCCACCCGTCGCCAGCGGCTCAACACCGACCAGGCGCTGCTCCGCGACCTCGCGTCCGAGATCGAGTGGGCCAAGGTCAGCAACGTCGGCCCCGCGACGTACGTCGAGATCGCCGAGGCGCGCAGCCGCTCGGTCGCGGGCCAGACCCTCGAGGTCGTTGCCCACGTCTTCGACGCCTACGAAGAGGTCAAGCGCGACCAGGGCCGCATGGACATGGAAGACGTTCTCCTGCTGACCGCCGGGATGCTGGCCGAGGACGAACGTGTCGCCGCGCAGGTCCGCAGGCAATACAAGTGGTTCGTCGTCGACGAGTTCCAGGACGTGTCTCCGCTCCAGTCCGCGCTCCTCGACCTGTGGCTCGGCGGCCGCGACGAGCTCTGCGTGGTCGGCGACCCGGCGCAGACGATCTACTCCTTCGCCGGGGCCAACGCCGACTTCCTGCGCGACTTCCCGTCGAAGTTCCCCGGCACCACCTCGGTCGAGCTGGTCCGCAACTACCGCTCGACGCCCCAGGTCGTCGAGGCGGCCAACACGCTGCTCGCCGGCACGGCGAGCCAGGGCGTCGACCTGCGCTCCCAGCAGGCCGCCGGGCCCCCGGTGACGTTCGACGCGCGGCCCGACGAGGTCGCCGAGGCCGAGGCGGTCGCCGCCCGCATTCTCCGGCTCCGCAGCGACGGCCGCGAGCTCGGCCAGATCGCCGTCCTGTTCCGCATCAACGCCCAGTCCCAGGCGTTCGAGGACGCTCTGGCGGCCCGCGGGATCCCCTACGTCATCCGGGGCGCCGCCCGGTTCTTCGACCGCCCGGAGGTGCGCGAGGCGACCACCCGGTTCCGTGGCGCCGCCCGCTCGGGCGAGGCCAGTGACCAGGGCAATGACGTCCTCGAGACCGTGCGCGGCACCCTGGCGGGGATGGGCTGGACGCCGGAGGCGCCGTCCGCGCGCGGCCAGACCCGCGACCGCTGGGAGTCCTGGCAGGCTCTGATGGACCAGGCGCTGGAGTTCTCCGCCGCCGGCCGCACCCTCGACGAGTTCGTCGCAGACCTCGACCGCCGCGCCGCCGAGCAGCACGCCCCCGTCGCCGACGGAGTCACCCTCGCCACCTACCACGCCGCCAAGGGCCTCGAGTGGGACTCCGTCTTCCTCTGTGGCCTCCAGGACGGCACCCTCCCGATCACCTACGCCGAGACGCCGGCCCAGCTCGAGGAGGAGCGCCGGCTCCTCTACGTCGGCATGACCCGCGCCCGGCTCGACCTGGCGCTGTCGTGGGCCTTGGCGCGCCAGCCCGGCGGCCGTGGCTCCCGCAAGCCCTCGCGGTTCCTGACCCCCCTGCTCCCGCAGGAGGCCCTGCCGTTGCCCAAACCGGCGAGGACCAAGGGCGCCCGCATGTGCCTCGAGTGCGGCAAGCCGCTCCAGACCGCCGCCGACAAGGCCCGCCGCCGGTGCGCCGACTGCCCGGCCCCCTACGACGAGGACCTGTTCGAGCGGCTCCGGCAGTGGCGCACGGAGCGGGCCCGCGAGGAGGAGATCGCGGCCTTCATGGTGTTCAGCAACGCCACGCTCGAGGAGATCGCCATCCGTCGACCGCAGTCCTCACGCGAGCTGCTGAAGGTCAGCGGGGTCGGCAAGGAGAAGCTCAACAAGTACGGCGAGGAGCTCCTCGAGCTCGTCAGCTGACCGTCCGCGCCAGGTTGGCGGAAATTCGTCGAGAAATACCCATAAAATCAATTGCCCCTTACCGGGCGTCAGCGGTACCTTGCTCGTCCGAAGACGTTCAGCGCACCACGGGTCTGACAAGCCCGGCGCACTAGGAAACGAAGGAGGTGGCTCAGATGAACACCAACACCATCGCGATGACGGCGAAGATCCCGTCCGGTTCTGGCATGCCCATTTGCGGCCACCTGCCCCAGATGAGCGCCCTTCCGACGGGCCTCGTTGGTCTCGGCACGACGTCCGTCGTGCGCGACCGCCAGGCCGCCATCAAGGGTGACATGGGCTTTGCCTACGTCCCGGGGACCAATGCCTGGAGACCACCGTCCAGTTGAGAGCAACTGATCGGCAGCCTCCAGGCCGCGGAACCCGAAAGGGATCCGCGGCCTTTCTGCTTCTTAAAGGCCGAGTCTCAAACCAGATTCAGGGCCCAAGAGGTCTCACCAGGACCAGATGACCAAGCAACCGCGATCAAGGTGAGCAGAGGAGGTGAAAAACATGACCATCAGCGTTCTCAACCGCGTCACTGACCTACAGGTCAAGGGCGTCGACCAGCCGACTCTGGGCAACCTCCACGACGAAGCAGTCAAGGTCGACGAGGCAGCCCTGCCGTGCCGGATAAACAACCCGGAGCTGTGGTTCGCCGAGTCGCCGAGCGACGTGGAGTACGCCAAGGTTCTCTGCATCGACTGCCCGGTGCGCGCGCTCTGCCTCGATGGGGCTCTCGAGCGTCGCGAGCCGTGGGGCGTCTGGGGTGGACAGCTCTTCATTCAGGGCGTCGTCGTTCCCCGCAAGCGTCCGCGTGGCCGTCCCCGCAAGAACGAGGAGGCCGCGTAAGCAGCCGCCTCGCAGCAATGAGGTGTCCGTCAGCTGACGGCCGCATCCCGATCCTGCGAAGGACCAAACAATTCCGATGAACCAGACCTACACGACCAGGAGCACCGAGATGAATCTCATGAACGAAAACCTGGCGCGCGCGCAGATGTCCGCGCGCCTGGGAGAGGCGCAACAGTTGCGGCGCGGTCACCACTTGACCCGCGCCCGTCGGCTCAGCCGCAAGGCCGAGCAGGCAGCGCAGCAGGCGCGTCTCGCCCTCGCCCGCGCTCTGTAAGACCCTCACGGGATGCCGCCAGTCAAGCGGCCTCTGCGGGGACACCCTGATCGCGGGTGCACACCAGGAGCCGGGTACGACCACCACGGTCGTACCCGGCTCCTGCCGTTTGTTGACGCTCGCGCGTGCACGGCGTG
>JAWWPK010000352.1:0-3599 GCA_033854925.1 Nocardioidaceae bacterium
TGTGGCTCTGGGCGAGCGGGTGCGCGATCGCCTGGTGGGAGCCGATGGCGTCCTTGAAGACGACCCGCTCCTTGGCGTACGCCGCCGCGCGGTCCAGCGCGAAGCGCGCCAACCCGGTCGAGAACGACGCGGCCATGATCCGCTCCGGGTTCAGGCCCGCGAACAGCTGGACGAGGCCACCGTCCTCGTCGCCGACCAGCGCGCCGTCGGGCAGCCGGACGTCGTCGATGAAGACGGTGAACTGCAGCTCGGGGCTGACGATCTCCATGGGGATGGACTTGTACTCGAAGCCCGCTGAGTCGGTCGGTACGACGAACAGCACCGGCTTGACCTTGCCGGTCTTCGCGTCCTCGGCGCGGGCCACGACGAGCACGTTGTCGGCCTCGTCGACTCCGGAGATGTAGATCTTGCGGCCCTTGAGCACCCACTCGTCACCGTCGCGGCGCGCGGTGGTGGTGATGTTGTGGGTGTTGGTGCCGGCGTCCGGCTCGGTGATCGCGAACGCCATGGTCGAGGTGCCGTCGCAGATGCCGGGCAACCAGCGCTGCTTCTGCTCCTCGGTGCCGTAGCGGCTGATGATGGTCCCGCAGATCGCCGGCGACACGACCATCAGCAGCAGCGGGCAGCCCTGCGCGGAGAGCTCCTCGCAGACGGCAGCGATGTCACCGATGCCGCCACCCCCGCCGCCGTACTCCTCGGGGATGTTGATGCCGAGGTAGCCGTTCTTGCCGATCTCCAGCCACAGCTCGGTGGTCTTCTCGCCCGAGCGCGCCTTCTCGGTGAACCACTCGCGGCCGTACTTGCCGGCCAGCTTCGTCACCTCCCGGCGCAGCGCCTGGCGCTCCTCGGACTCGCTGAAGTTGGTCACTCTGTCTCCTCCACAACGGCAAGAACTTCGCCGGCGGCGACCTGCGCACCGGGCTTCACGTCGATCTCGGTCACCGTGCCCGGGCCGGGCGCCCGCACGGTGTGCTGCATCTTCATCGCCTCGAGGACGAGCACCGGTTGGCCGGCCTCGACCTGCTGGCCCTGCTCCACCGCGACGCTGACGACGGTGCCGGGCATGGGCGCCAGCAGGCTGCCGCTAGCGACCGCGTCGGCCGGGTCCACGAAGCGGGGCGTACGCCGGAGCGCCACGTGGCCGCCCGGCCAGTCGACGTCGACCTGGTCCCCGCAGATCGCGACCGCGTACGTCGTGCGGACGCCGTCCTGCTCGAGGACGATGTCGTAGCCACCGCTGGTCGAGCTTGTCGAGACCACCGCAGCGTTGTCGACAACGTAACCGTCGCGGGCGCCCCACCACTCGACGATGGTGCCGTCTTCGAACTCGGTCACCTGTGGCTGCGACGGCACGCTCCGCCAGCCGACTGGCACGCCCCGCTGGACGCTCCGTGTCGCACCGGCCCGCTCCGCCAGCGCGATTGCCGCTGCGGCTGGTGCCATCCCTGCGGAAGTCTCGACAAGGTCGACCAGCGGGAGCAGGTCGGTGGACACCTCACCCGAGAGAAAGCGTTCGTCCCGCAGGACGCCGACCAGCTGGTCGCGGTTGGTCCGTACCCCGTGGATCCGGGCCCGGGAGAGCACGTCCGCCAGCTTGCGGGCGGCCGCCTCGCGGGTCGGCGCGTGCGCGATCACCTTGGCCAGCATCGCGTCGTAGTGCGTCGACACCTCGCTGCCGGTCTCGTAGCCCGCGTCCACACGGATCCCGTCCTCGACCGGGACCTCGAAGCGGGTGAGGGTGCCGCTCTGCGGCTGGTAGTCGGCACCCGGGTCCTCGGCGTAGAGCCGCACTTCGATCGCGTGGCCCGCAGGTGCCTTCGCTGCGGAGGTCTCGACAAGCTCGACCAGCGCGGGGTCACCTTCTGCGACCCGGAGCTGGAGCTCGACGAGGTCCACCCCGCTCACGAGCTCGGTGACCGGGTGCTCGACCTGGAGCCGGGTGTTCATCTCGAGGAAGAAGAACCGCTCCGTCGCCGGGTCGTAGAGGAACTCGACAGTCCCGGCGCCGCGATAGTCGACGGCCTCGGCGGCGTTGCGAGCCGCCTCGTGGAGCGCGGCGCGGACCTCGTCGCCCAGGCCGGGTGCCGGCGCCTCCTCCACCACCTTCTGGTGGCGTCGCTGCAGGGAACAGTCGCGGTCGCCGTAGACGCTCGTGTCGACGACCTGGACCTCGACGTGCCGGCCGTGCTCGACGTACGGCTCGACGAAGACAGTGCCGTCGCCGAACGCCGACTGCGCCTCGGCCCGCGCGGACGCGATCTCATCGGCCAGGTCCTCGAGGCGGCGTACGACGCGCATGCCGCGGCCGCCACCACCTGCGGAGGCCTTGACCAGCAGTGGGAGGTCGGCCTCGGTCGGTGACTCCGGCGACTCCAGCACCGGCACGCCGGCCGCCCGCATCAGCTCCTTGGCGCCGATCTTCGAGCCCATGGCGTCCATCGACTCGGGCGTCGGCCCGACCCACGTGAGTCCGGCGCCGATCACCGCCCGGGCGAAGTCGGCGTTCTCGGACAGGAAGCCGTAGCCGGGGTGGATCGCGTCCGCGCCCGACGCCTTCGCGGCGGCGAGGACGGCGTCGACGTCGAGGTAGGTCTCGGCCGGGGTGTTGCCGGGCAGCCGTACGGCGACGTCGGCCTCGCGCACGTAGGGCAGCCCTGCGTCGGCGTCGGAGTGGATCGCGACCGTGGAGATGCCGAGGGTCCGACAGGTCCGGAAGACCCGGCCGGCGATCTCGGCCCGGTTGGCGACCATCAACCGGACGATTCGTCTGCGACCTGACGTGTCGTTCGCGGAGGCGGGGGACAGACGAATCGTCATGGCCGGAACACCCCGAAGCGATCGGTGCCCTCGAACGGCTTGTTCTCGATCACCGAGAGGCAGATGCCCAGGATCGTGCGGGTGTCGCGCGGGTCGATGACGCCGTCGTCGTAGAGCATCCCGGAGAGGAAGAACGGCAGCGACTGCTCCTCGATCTGCGCCTCGACGACCTCCTTGACGCCCTTGAAGCCCTCGACGTCGAAGACCTCACCCTTCGACTCGGCCGACTGCTTGGCGACGATCTCGAGCACGCCGGCCAGCTGGGCCGGGCCCATCACCGCCGACTTCGCGGAGGGCCAGGTGAAGAGGAAGCGCGGGTCGTAGCCGCGGCCGTTCATGCCGTAGTTCCCGGCGCCGTACGACGCGCCCATGATCACGCTCAGGTGCGGGACGCGGGAGTTGGAGACCGCGTTGATCATCATCGCGCCGTGCTTGATGATCCCGCCCTGCTCGTACTCGGCGCCGACCATGTAGCCGGTGGTGTTGTGCAGGAACAGCAGCGGGGTGTCCACCTGGTTGGCGAGCTGGATGAACTGCGTCGCCTTCTGTGCCTCCTCGCTGAACAGCACGCCCTGCGCGTTGGCGAGGATGCCGATCGGCCGGCCGTGCAGCCTGGCCCAGCCGGTCACGAGCGACGATCCGTAGAGCGGCTTGAACTCGTCGAAACCGACGCCGTTGGTGGGCGAGACTCCGTCGCAGATCCGCGCGATCACCTCGCGGGGGTCAAAGGGCTCCTTGAGGTCGGTCGGGATCAGGTCGAGCAGCTCGTCGGGGTCCGCGTC
>JAWWPK010000353.1:0-7221 GCA_033854925.1 Nocardioidaceae bacterium
CGTTCGGCTCCGCGGCGCTGGCCGTCTCGGTGCTCTCGGGTCGCACGTTCCTCGACGCCGCCGACGTCGCCCTGGTCAGCGGCCAGCTCGACTCCGTCCCCGCCACCGCCTCGGCGGACGAGCAGGCACGGGTCCGGACCTCGGTGTCGGACGGGTCCCCGCCGCGCGTCGAGAACGCGGTGACCGAGGCCATGGACGGGCTGGCCGGTGGCGGACCGACGCAGGAGATCCGCCGGCCGGTGCGCTTCCTCAACCCCAAGGACCGGCTCGCGCCGTACGTCGTCAACCCGGCCACCGGCGAACGCACCCTCGGCATTGTCTTCGAGGCTGGTTCTCGACGCGCGGACGTCCCTGCCCGTTGACCGTGCCGTCGTGATTGCCACCCACGACCCGGTGGGGGTCGCGGTCGCGACCAGCGTCGTTCAGCTGGAGGCGGCTGCGGTCGCGAGCTGAACCCGGTCCACCTTGCCGTTCGCGAGCATCGGCAGCTCATCGAGGACGACCAGCTGGCGCGGCGCCCACGACCGCGGGTGCACCTCGGCCACCCATGCCCGGGCCGCGGCCAGGTCCATCTCGACGTCAGGGTCGCCGACCACGAAGGCCACCACCCGCAGCCCCCACTCCTCGTCGGGGACCCCGAGCACCTCGGCCGCGCCGACATCGGGGTGCTCGCGCAGCCGGCGCGCGACCGCCGGCGCCGGCACGTTGACCCCACCGCTGATCACCATGTCGTCGAGGCGGCCGAGCACCTGGAGGCGGCCGTCCTCATCGATCCGGGCGGCGTCCTCGGTGCGGAACCACCCGTCGACCAGCAGCCGGGCGGTGAGCACCGGGTCGCCGTCGTACCCGTCGAACAGCATCGGTCCGGAGACCCGAAGCCGCCCGTCAGCCTCGGTCGCCAGCGCCACGCCGTCGAGCGCGATCCCGTCATAGACGCAGCCACCGGCCGTCTCCGCCGAGCCGTAGGTCGCGACCACGCTCACCCCTGCCTCCGTCGCGCGGCTGCGGAGCGCCGGGTCGATCGGGCCACCGCCGAGCAGCACCGTCCGCAGCGAGCGCAGCGCATCGACGTCGTCGGCGTCCTCGAGCATGCGGTGCAGCTGGGTGGGCACCAGCGAGACGTACGCCGGCCGGCCGGCCGCGACCGCGGCCGCCAACGAGGAATGCTCGTCGAGCAGCACCGGCGGCTCCCCGGCCACCACCGAGCGGCAGACCACCTGCGCCCCCGCGACGTACGACGCGGGGAGCGCGAGCAGCCAGCGCCCCTCGCCGCCGAGCCGACGCGCGGTCGCGGCCACCGACGCGAGCACCGCGCGCCGGGAGAGCAGCACCCGCTTGGGCGTGCCTGTCGACCCCGACGTCTCGACGACCAACGGCTCGTCGTCCGAAGCGGTCACCCATGTGGACAGCGCGGCCACGACCTCCCTCGTCGTGCCGCGCACCTCCACGCGACTCACGATAGGACGCGACCGCCGGCGACTCGGTAACTCCCGTGTTACGGTAATCCCTCCGTTACGGAAGGAGCTCCGATGCCCGTCTCGTACGCCGGTTCCAGCTCGATCTCGGCGCCGCCCGACCGGGTGTGGGCGCGTCTCACCGACGCCGCGTCGTACCCGCAGTGGAACCCGACGGTCGTGAAGCTCGACGGCGCCATCGCGCCGGGCCAGAAGATCAAGCTGGTCTCGACGCTCGACCCGAAGCGCACCTTCTCGCTCAAGGTCGCCGAGCTGGACCCGCCGCGCAGGATGGTGTGGTCGAGCGGGATGCCGCTCGGGCTGTTCACCGGCCGGCGCACGTTCACGCTGACGCCCCGCGCGGACGGCGGCACCGACTTCACGATGGAAGAGGCGTTCAGCGGGCCGATGGCGCCGCTGATCACCAGGGCGATCCCGGACATGACCGAGTCGTTCGCGCAGTTCGCGGCGGCGCTCAAGGCGACTGCGGAGGCAGGATGACCAGCCAGGCCGCCCTCGACGCGCTGGGCGACCCGAGCCGACGCTCGATCGTGGAGCTGCTCGGCCGCGGTCCGCTCGCGGTGGGCGAGATCGCCGAGCAGCTGCCGATCAGCAGGCCGGCCGTCTCGCGGCACCTACGACTGCTCGGCGAGGCCGGGCTGGTCGCACACCGGGCCGAGGGCACCCGCCACCTCTACGAGCTGCGTGCGGAGGGGATCGAGGCGATCCACGCCTACTTCCGCGCGGTGTGGGGCGAGGCCGCGGCCCGGTTCACGCTGCTGGCCGAGAACACGTCCGATTCGTGACTGACTCTCTCCTCGTCGAGTTCGAGGTGGCCGTGTCCCCCGCGCACGCGTTCTCGGTCTGGACCGAACGGCTGGCCACGTGGTGGCCGTCAGCGAAGACGGTCTCCGGGGGCCCGGACGCCCTTGCCTTCGAGCCGTACGTCGGCGGCCGGATCGTCGAGACCGGGCCGGACGGCGCCGAGCACACCTGGGGCGAGGTGCTGGCGTGGGAGCCACCGCACCGGCTGGCCTTCACCTGGCACCTGTTCTTCGAACCGGCCGAGGCCACCGAGGTCTCGCTCACCTTCACTGCCGCCGGTGCCGCGACCCTGGTCCGCCTCACCCAGACCGGGTTCGACCGGCTGGGCGCAGCCGGCGACGCGCGCCGGGAGAACACCCGGACCACCTGGACGACGCTGGTGCAGCACTTCTGCGACGCCGTGTGAGAATCCATCCTCGTGGCTACCCCCGCCCAGTGGCTCGCCGGCGCCCGGCCGCGGACGCTCCCGGCAGCGGTCTCGCCGGTCCTCGCCGGCACCGGCGTGGCGGCGTACGTCGGTGAGGCGGTCTGGTGGAAGGCGCTGCTCGCGCTCGTCGTGAGCCTGGCGCTGCAGGTCGCGGTCAACTACGCAAACGACTACTCCGACGGCATCCGGGGCACCGACGCCGACCGGGTCGGTCCGATGCGGCTCGTCGGCTCGGGGGTCGCCGCGCCGGGGTCGGTGAAGCGCGCGGCGTTCCTGGCGTTCGGCGTCGCGGGTGTGGCCGGGCTCGTGCTCGCTGCCTCGACCGCCTGGTGGCTCGTCGCCGTCGGTCTCGTGGCGGTGCTCGCGGCCTGGTACTACACCGGCGGCTCCCGCCCCTACGGCTACCTCGGCCTCGGCGAGGTGATGGTCTTCGTCTTCTTCGGCCTGGTCGCCGTGGTCGGCACGACGTACGTCCAGACCGAGACCTTCGAGGTGCCTGCGGTGTACGCCGCGGTCGGGGTCGGCGCGCTCGCCTGCGGGATCCTCGTCGTCAACAACCTGCGCGACATCCCGACCGACACCGTCGCGGGCAAGCGGACCCTCGCGGTCGTCCTCGGCGCCGACCGCACCCGCGTCCTCTACCTGCTGCTGGTCCTGGCCGCGGCCGTGGCCTGCGTCGCGGTCGCCGTGTCCACGACCTGGTGGGCCCTGCTCGGCCTCGGCTTCCTGGCCCTTGCGCTCCGCGGCCTCCGCACGGTCATGGCCGGCGCCGTCGGCCCGGCCCTGGTGCCGGTGCTGCAGTCCACCGGCCTGGCCGAGCTCGCCTGGGCGGTCCTGGTCGCCGTACCGCTGGTCGTCGTCGGCTAGCGATTCGTCTGCGGTCCCGCCTGTTGTTCGCTCCGTGACGGCACAGACGAATCGGGGTGGAGGCACCCAAGACCGACGTAGGCTCGCCGCATGCTGACTTTCCTCATCATCCTGGCGATCGTGATCGCCGGGGTCGTCGTGTGGCGTCGCAGGGTGCCACTGCTGGCGAAGCTGCTCGGCCAGTCCGAGTCGCGGATCCGGCAGATCAACCGCAAGCGCTAGGCGGTTACGTCCCAGCACCGGCTGCGCAGGGTTTCGCTTCGCTCGGTCGCGATCAGTCCGCGTCTTCTTTCGCCTTCAGCTCCTCGAACGCCTTGGTGGCGCGCTCGGCGCGCACCTCGACCCGTTGCGCCAGCGCCTCGCGCGGCCGGTTCAGCAGGAAGTAGGAACCGACGCCGCTGACGACGAAGGCGACGATGACGGCCACGAAGATGTTGGCCTGGTCGCCGACGAGCAGCCAGACACCGATGATGATCCCGAAGGTCGCGGCGAACATCAGCAGCCGCAGACCGGTGTAGATGACGAACTCCTTCACTACTCCAGCCTACGGACCAGTGTCCTGTCCGATTTCACCATGGGAGCCCTACGCTTGGTCTCGTGCTGAAGGTCCTGCTGGTCGTGGTGCTGTTCGCCGTGGCGACGTACTACCTGATCCGCGTGATCGAGCGCCGTGGCGTGACCCGCCCGGTGCTGCGCCGCCCCGAGCCGCGTCAGCAGCACCGCGCCGTCGCCCCGGACGACGACGACGAGTTCCTCCGCGATCTCGACCAGCGTCGCCGCCATCCCGAGGACCCCGACGCCCCCTGACCACAGGGCCCAGGACTGTTACCTCTTCGTGGACCCGGCGAGGGTCAGGCGTGACCTGACGCGCCCTACGGTCGTCCCGGAGCCGGTCCCCGCGGGGGTGGCCTGTTCCAGTGGAAGCAGGCTCAGTGTCTCCGGGGGTTGACGCCGAAGCCGCCCACGCAGAAGCCCGCCGGACGTCATCAGGGATGCGGCCAGCGGGTTCTTCTGTGTTCGGAGCCGGTCGTCGAGCCGTCAGCTCTTCGCGAAGGGACCCTTGCCCGGGACGCGCACCCATTCGCGGGCGCTGCCCGGCTCGACCAGGGTGCCGCCGGCGTACTGGCAGCGGACCCGGTAGCGACCCGGGTCGACGCCGATGAACCGGGCGATGGCCTGGCCCTTCTTCACGGTGACGGTGCGCTCGTGGCTGCCGACCTTGATGACGGCGGTGCCGTCCGGCTCGGCGATGCCGGGGGCGACGACATCGAGGTGCACGATCACCATGCCCCCCTTCTTGCGCTGGACGCGTGCGGTGCAGACCGGGATCGAGCGGACCGCGGTGTCGAGGGGGATGCCCTGGCTGACCGGGGCGACGTTGGGCAGGCTGCCGGTGACGACCACGCTGAGCAGCTGCCCGACGTCGTCGGTGGTGAGGATGTACGCCGCGGCGGTGGCGCCCACGACGGGGAGGCCGGCGCGGCACCACTGGTAGGTCACGGCGGCCGCGGTCGGCTTGAACTTGCCGTCGCCGACCGTGAGCGTGTGGCCGAGGATGGTGCGGCCCTTCACGGCGTAAGGGGTCTTCAGCTTCAGCGACGCCGCTGCGATGACCCCGGCGGTCGCCGCGCGCACGGCGCCGAGCTGGGCATAGAGGTTGCCGCCCGGGCAGGCGGTGTCGTTGGTGTCGCGGTGTCCGTCGATCACGGGGAGGGTGACCACCCGTCCGGACGGGAACTTGTCGCTGCCCTCGGAGGTGACGTCGGTCCAGCCCTGGGGGTCGCGGCCGTAGAGGGAGAGCTTCCAGGCAGCCAGCTTCGCGAGCGAGTCCAGGGTCGGCTGCGTGGGCTGGACGCTGTCGAGGTTCCCGATGACGCAGAAACCGGTCGACGAGGCGTTGAAGCCGAGCGTGTGCGCGCCACGGACGGGCTGGTCGATCCCGCCGTAGCGGCCCTCCCAGATCGTCCCGAAGGAGTCGAGGAGGAAGTTGTAGGCGATGTCGTTCCAGCCGAGGCTGTGCGTGTGGTACTTGTAAAAACTCCTGATCAGCGCCGGCACGTCGGCCTGCGAATAACCGTTGCCGGATGCGCTGTGGTGCACGTGGGCCTGCAGGATGGTGCTGTTGTAGCGCGGCGGCCCGCCGCGCCAGCTCTCGTCGGCGCCCCACTGGGCGCGCGTGTAGATGGTCGGCACGACGACGCCCACCGCGGCCGCGCGTGAGAAGGACCGGGAGGTGGCCCCGGCCACGAGCCTGGCATCGCCGGCGATCGCCGCGGCGTGGATGAGGGTGATGCTGAGCTCGGGCGGGACCGACCCGGACACCTGCACCTGGACACCGTCGGACGGCTCGACGACCAGCGGCGAGGTGCCGGCCTTGCCGATCCCCTCGCCGGACGACGGGTCGGGCACGTCACGGAGCAACGGCGCGGGCCGCCACAGGGACCAGCCGCCCTTGGTGCGGAACCGGACCAGGATCTTCGGGGCCCGGACGCCGTCGCGCCACGTGAAGCCCACCATCGTCACCAGCGCCGTGTCGAGGACGGGCGTCTCCCAGAGGTCGGTGCCGGTCTTGACCAGCCCGAGGTCGTGGAGCGACTTCTCGAGGATCCCGACCCCGGAGACGGCGTCGGTCTGGAGCAGCAGGCGGCCGTCGCCGCTGCCGTCATCGGAGTTGAGGGCACGCAGGATCCCGGCGCCCGTGCCGGTGACCACACCGGCTCCGAGAACGGTCACGGTGGCGGCACGCAGCACTTGTCGGCGTCGGGGACGCGGCGCGCCCGAGTCGTCGTCAGAAGTCACTTCAGTCTCACCCGCCACTCATCAGATCACATCGGGTCAAGCGATCCCGGTTGCACGCGCCGCACACGACCTTCTCCAAAGCGGTCACGCGGACGCTCCAGCCGCCGTACCTTGCTTGACATGGCTGCCGACCCCCAGCGCCAGGATGCCCAGTCGGACGACCTGTTCGGCCGCTGGCTCGCGCACCACGACGAGCAGCGGACCACCGAGCAGGAAGAGCCGGCGGCCGAGGGCGCTACAGAGACGGAGCCGGCAGCGCCTGCCTCGCGCAGGTTGCCGGCGGCTGCGGTCGCGTCCGCAGCGGTCACGCGGGACCCGATGATCGGATCGCGGCTCGCGGCGCCCTCGACCTTCGGCGTCCGCCGCCCCGCAGCCAACGCGCCGCACTCCGGATCCGTCGCCGAGCCGGACCGTGAGTCGCCGGCGGGCTGGGAGCCGATCGTCCTGCGCTCGGTGCGCAAGAAGACCGAGCAGTCCGAGCCCAAGCCTGTCGACCGACGCAGCCGGTTGCAGCGGCTCAAGGCGCGGCTGGTGGACCCCCAGGAAGCCGAGCCCGAGACCGAGGTCCCGGAGGTTCCCCTCACCCCGCCCGCCCCC
Source organism: Nocardioidaceae bacterium (assembly GCA_033854925.1). Classification (GTDB taxonomy): domain Bacteria; phylum Actinomycetota; class Actinomycetes; order Propionibacteriales; family Nocardioidaceae; genus Nocardioides. The sequence continues at coordinate 6,970 of JAWWPK010000353.1, forward strand.
CGCAGCATCCCGCTGCCGGTCCCCACCCCGTCGCCACTGCCCCAGCGCTCCTCCGCGCGGTCCGAGCCCGCGGCTCAGGCGGCACCAGCGGCGCGCTCCATCGAGGAGACGATCCGCGCCGCCGTACCGACCGTCGAGCCGCAGGTCGCCCGGCACGCCGAACCCCGTATTGAGTCCCGTATTGAGTCCCGTGTCGAGTCCCGTGTCGAGTCCCGTGTCGAGTCCCGTGTGGAGCCGCGCGTCGAGCCCCCC
>JAWWPK010000354.1:0-6130 GCA_033854925.1 Nocardioidaceae bacterium
CTCGTCGCCGACCCGCAGCAGCTCGGCCATCGCGGTGTCGGGCAGCCGGACCGGCAGCGCAACCAGGTCCGGGCGGGCGCCCACCAGGCTGGCGCCGAGCAGCGCGGCGTCGGTGATCGGCTGACCGCGCCGGAGCGGCCCGGCCAGCTGCCGGCCCACCGGGTCGCGGATGTGGCCGGCCGGCACGGTGCCCGGCGCGAACCGCAGCGTGGTCAGGTCGCCGGCGTGCAGCACGGTGCCGGCGCCGAGGTCGTGCGCGGCCACCGTGACTGGCACCCTGGGAGGCGCGGGCGCTGCGGTCGCGCGGAGCCCGGCCCACACCGCGACCAGCGCGCACAGCGCGGCCAGCATCCGGCGGCGGCGCAACACCGCGCGTCGCACGCGCCGGGCCGCGGCGCGGAGTCGTAGCAGGAGGATGGGCACGGACGCGACGCTACGAGCGCGCGCCGGTCCGGGTCGGCCGCGAGCGGCCGGTCTGTGGAGAACCTCAGCTGGGGGTCGGCTGGGGAGACTTCGTGGACTTCGGCGAGGACGAGCCCGAGGACGACGAGTCACTCGAGGACGACGAGTCGCTGGACGAGGAAGAGGACGAGGAGTCGCTCGAGGAGGACGAGGAGTCGCTCGAGGACGACGACGACGAGGACGAGGCGGCGGCCGGCTCCGCCGTCGACTGCTTGCCGCGGCTGTCGTTCCGGTAGAACCCGGATCCCTTGAACACCACGCCCACGGCGTTGAACACCTTGCGCAGCCTGCCCTCGCACTCCGGGCAGACGGTCAGCGTGTCGTCACTGAAGCTCTGGACCTGCTCGAAGGCGTGGCCGCACTCGGTGCAGGCGTATTGGTAGGTGGGCACGGGACTCCTCGTCGGGCTGGCACTCTCCACGAGTGACTGCCAAATACTACGGACATCAGAACGTCGGGGCGAACCGAGTGATTCCCGACGGGCCGACGGCGGCCGCCACCGGGCGGTCGTGCGCCTCCACCGGCACCTCCACGCCGACCTCGTCGTCGTAGAGCAGCACGCAGGTGAACGTCCCGACCGGCACCCGCCCGAGCGCCCGGTCGTAGGAGCCGCCGCCGCGCCCGAGCCGCTCGCCGCGGGACGACACGGCCAGTCCCGGGAGAAGCACCACGTCGGCGGTGGCCACGGCGTCCGGGCCCAGCCGTCGGCCCATCGGCTCGAGCAGGCCGAACCGGGCGGGGACGAGATCCTGGTCGCCGGCGTACGCCGCCCAGTCCAGGTCGCCGTCCGGGAGCAGCACCGGCAGCACGACCCGCTTCCCCGCGGTCAGCAGCGCGTGCAGCAGGGGAGCGGTGCCCGGCTCCGAACCCACCGCGACGTACGCCGCGATCGTGGCCGCCCGGCGCACCTCCGGCGCCGCGGTGAGGTGCGACGCGATCTCCCGCGCCGCCTCCGACCGGGCCAGCAGCGGCCGCCGGTTGCGGGTGGTCATCAGCTGGTCCCGCAGCGCGAGCTTGGCACCCGAGGTCGCACTGGGTGCGGGATCGTGACCGGGTTCGGATTGCGGAGGGACCACCGGGCAAGCCTACGATCGCAGTCATGGGAAGTGCAGGGCTCAACAAGGCCCGCAACAAGATGGCCGCCGCCGGAGTGGACGAGGTGGCCATCGAGACGTTCGCGCACTACTTCCGCCTGCTCGAGCACGGCGAGACCGGGATGATCCCCGAGTCCACGATCGAGCCGGTCGACATGGAAGCCCTCCGCGATGTCGAGGTGAGTGACGACGACGCCGCTGCCGCGGTCCGCACCACCGCGGTGATCAAGCTGAACGGCGGCCTCGGCACCTCGATGGGCATGGACCGGGCGAAGTCGCTGCTCTGCGTGCGCCGCGGCCTGTCCTTCCTCGACATCATCGCCCGGCAGCTGCTCCATCTCCGCAAGGAGTACGACGCCCCGCTGCCGGTGCTGTTCATGAACAGCTTCCGCACCTCGGCCGACACCCTGGCCGCCCTCGCGCGCTACGAGGACCTCCCCGTCGAGGGGCTGCCGCTGGAGTTCCTCCAGAACAAGGAACCCAAGCTCCTGCTCAAGGACCTCTCGCCCGTCAGCTGGCCCAAGGATCCCGACCTGGAGTGGTGCCCGCCCGGCCATGGCGACCTCTACACCGCGCTCCGCGGCTCCGGTCTGCTCGAGAAGCTGCTCGAGGCCGGCTTCGAGCGGGCCTTCGTGTCGAACTCCGACAACCTCGGCGCCGTACCCGACGCCCGGGTCGCGGGCTGGGTCGCGACCAGTGGGGCGCCGTTCGCGATCGCGGCGGTCCGCCGGACGCCGAGCGACCGCAAGGGCGGTCACTTCGCGCGCCGCAAGTCCGACGGCCGGATCGTGCTCCGCGAGTCGGCGCAGACCCTTCCCGAGGACCGGGAGGAGCTGGCCAACCTGGAGCGGCACCGGTTCTGCTCGACCAACAACATCTGGTTCGACCTGCGCGCGATGAAAGAGGCCCTCGACGTGCGCGATGGCATCCTCGGCCTGCCTCTGATCCGCAACGAGAAGAACGTCGACCCGAACGACCCGAAGAGCCCGACGGTGATCCAGGTCGAGACCGCGGTGGGGGCCGCCGTCGAGCTGTTCCCGGAGTCCCGGCTGATCGAGGTCGGCCGAGACCGGTTCGTCCCGGTGAAGACCCCCAACGTCCTGCTGGTGCTCCGCTCCGACGTCTACGACCTCGGCTCCGACTTCGTGCTCGACCAGGCCTCGGCCGAGATCCCGTTCGTCGACCTGGACGGCGAGGTCTACAAGGTGGTCGCCGAGTTCGACAAGCGCTTCCCCGCGGGCACGCCCTCGATGAGGAAGGCGACGAGCCTCACCGTGGACGGTGACTTCACCTTCGGCGCGCACGTCCAGGTGGTCGGCGACGTCGAGCTCTCGACGAGCTCGGCGGAGCGGATCCCCGACGACGCCGTGCTCACGGCAGAGTCGTAGGCATGGAGCCCTGCACCGTCGAGGAGCACCTCGAGCGGGTGCTCGGCGGCGTCCAGCCGATGACGCCGGTGGCCCAGCCCCTGCTGGACACGCTGGGCCTGGCCTGCGCCGAGCGGGTCGTCGCGACGATCTCGCTGCCCACCTTCGACAACTCGGCGATGGACGGGTACGCCGTACGGCGGGCCGACGTCGCGGCCGCGACCGCCGCCCAGCCGGTGACGCTGCCCGTGGTCGGGGAGATCGGTGCCGGGCAGGCGACGCTGCGGGTGCTGGCCCCCGGCGCGGCGGCCAAGATCATGACCGGTGCCCCGATCCCTGACGGCGCCGACGCGGTCGTCCCCTACGAGTGGACCGACCGCGGCGTCGCGCAGGTCCGCATCGACCAGGTCCCCGAGCCGGGCCAGCACGTCCGCCCGGCCGGCGACGACGTCTCAGAGGGAGACCTCCTCGTCGAGGAGGGCACCGTGCTCGGCCCGCGCCAGCTCGGGCTGCTCGCCTCGGTCGGACGGGCGACCGTGCTGGCCCGACCCCGGCCGCGCGTCGTGGTCCTCTCCACCGGCTCCGAGCTGCGCAATCCGGGCGAGGAGCTCGGCCACGACTCGATCTACGACGGCAACTCCTACATGCTCGCCGCGGCCGTACGCCGCGCGGGCGCGATCGCCCACCGGGTCGGCATCGTCCCCGACGATCCGGACGCCTTCCTCAAGACCCTCAACGACCAGCTGGTCCGCGCGGACCTCGTCGTCACCTCCGGTGGGGTGTCGCAGGGCGACTTCGACATCGTCAAGGAGGTGCTGCGTCGCCAGGGCGTGTGGTTCGGCCCGGTCGCGATGCAGCCCGGCAAGCCGCAGGGGTTCGGCCTGATCGGGGCCGACCCCGGTGATCGCCAGGTGCCGATCGTCACGCTGCCCGGCAACTCGGTCTCGTCGTACATCTCCTTCGAGATGTTCGTCCTCCCCGCGATCCGGACCCTGATGGGGCTCACACCCGTCTCCCGGCCGACCTTCGACGCCCGGCTCACCGGCGGCGTCAGCTCACCGGAGGGGCGTCGACAGTTCCTGCGCGGCCGCGCCGGCACCGACGCAGAGGGACCGTACGTCGAACCGGTGGGCGGTCCCGGCTCGCACCTGGTCGGCGCGCTCGCCGAGGCCAACAGCCTCATCGTCGTGCCGGAGGAGGTCACCGCTCTCGCGCCGGGCGACCGGGTGCACGTGTTGATGCTCGACACGGACTTCTGATGGGAGAGTGCTGAGGTGGCCACCAGCGACCGTCTCACCCACGTGGACGAGTCCGGTGCCGCGCGCATGGTGGACGTCTCGGACAAGGACGTCACCGCACGCACCGCGACGGCGACCGGCCGGGTGCTCGTGTCCGCACAGGTCGTCGAGCTCCTGCGCGGCGATGGCGTGCCCAAGGGCGACGCGCTGGCCGTGGCGCGGCTGGCCGGGATCATGGGCGCCAAGCAGACGCCCGCGCTGATCCCGCTGTGCCACCCGCTCGCGATCTCGGGCGTCACCGTCGACCTCACCGTCACCGACGAGTCTGTCGACATCACCGCGACCGTGAAGACGACCGACCGCACGGGCGTCGAGATGGAGGCGCTCACCGCGGTCTCGATCGCCGCGCTGACCGTCGTCGACATGGTCAAGGCCGTCGACAAGGCCGCGGTCATCACCGACGTACGCGTCGAGTCGAAGTCCGGCGGCCGGTCGGGGGACTGGTCGCGATGACCCCGGGGCCGCCGCTCGGCGCCGTCGTCGTGGCCTCGAACCGCGCCGCCGCCGGGGTCTACGAGGACGCCACCGGCCCGCTGCTGGTCGAGTTCCTCACTCGGCTCGGCTTCGAGACCGGCGCACCGGCGGTGGTGCCCGACGGCGAGCCGGTGGGCGACGCCATCCGGGCCGCGGTCGACTCCGGCGCCCGCGTCGTGCTCACGACCGGCGGCACCGGCCTGACGCCGACCGACCGGACCCCCGAGGTGACCAGGCCGTTGCTGGACGCCGAGATCCCCGGGCTGGCCGAGGCGATCCGCGCGTACGGCGTCAGCAAGGGCGTCCCGACCGCCGTACTCTCGCGCGGCCTGGCCGGCCGCGTCGGCGGCTGTCTCGTCGTCAACCTGCCCGGTTCCCGCGGCGGGGTGACCGACGCCCTCGCGGTGCTCGAGCCGGTGCTGATGCACGCGGTCGAGCAGGTGGTGGGCAGTGACCACTGACTGGCCGGTGCGGCTGGTCGACGGCGACGTGACGCTGCGGCCGCTGGCCGGCACCGACCACGACGCCTGGCGCCAGGCCCGGCAGCGGAACGCCGCGTGGCTGGTGCCGTGGGACGCGACCGTCCCGCCCGGCGGTGAGGCCCGGCCGACCAGCTTCAAGCAGCTGGTGCGGCGACTGTCGAAGCAGGCCCGCCAGGGCGTGACGTTCCCGTTCGCGCTCGAGGTGGAGGGGCAGTTCGCCGGCCAGGTCACGGTCAACAACATCGTCAGGGGCTCGGCCCAGTTCGCGTCGGTCGGCTACTGGCTCGACAAGGAGTACGCCGGGCGAGGGGTGATGCCCCGCGCGGTCGCCATGGCCATCGACCACTGCTTCTTCACGGCCGGGCTGCACCGCATCGAGATCGCGATCCGGCCGGAGAACTCCAACTCGCTCCGTGTCGTCGAGAAGCTCGAGATCCGGGAGGTCGGCTACGCCCCGAAGTTCCTGCACATCGACGGCGCCTGGCGCGACCACCGCATCTACGCGATCACCAAGGAAGAAGTGCCGGACGGGGTCCTGACCCGGCTCCGAGCCTCGGGCAGCGCCGCCCACGACCCTGAACCCCAGTAGTCACACGAGACTTTTTGCGACACACGGGTTGACATGCGCCCCGGGATGCGCTGCGACTTCTAGCCTCAGCATCGTGGATCCAAGCGCATTGATCTTCGTGGCCCTGGCCGTGGCCTGGGCCGTCTACCTGATCCCCAAGGCGCTCGAACACCACGAGGAGAGTGCCCGCACCCGCACCGTGGAGCGGTTCTCGGCCACCCTGCGGGTCCTCGCGCGTCGCGAGCCGATCAGCCGCCGCAAGGCCCGGCTGGTCACCAAGACCGCGATCGCGACCGCCACTGCGACCACCACCGCAACGGCACAGGTCACCGAGCGCACGTCCTCGCGTCGGGCGCCGGTGGCGGAGCCGCTCTCCGCGGAACAG
>JAWWPK010000355.1:0-2695 GCA_033854925.1 Nocardioidaceae bacterium
CGGGCTGCCGCTGCCCCGAGCGCCAGTAGCTCAGGGTGCCCGCGCTGAGCCGGTGGCCCCGGTCGGCCAGCCGCCGCTGCAGCGCTGTCAGGCTGAGCCCGCGCGACTCCATGGCGCGCCCCAGGGCCTCGCCGAACCCGTCGGCGGCGCGGGGCTGGGTTGTCCCAGGCTGGGCGGACACCTGTCGAGGGTGCGTGGGCCGATGGGTGTCGTCAGCGGAAACGGAAAAGTCTGGGGTTCACAGGTCTTCGCGCCGGTACGTGAAGGACGGCGACCTACGGTGATTCTCGACCGGGGCGCGGGGGGTGCCCCGGTCGACCCCTTCCCGGCCGGGTGACACTGGGCCTGTGGACGATGTCGTACGCGCGGTGCTCATCGTGCTCGGCGTGCTGGTGGTCGTCGGCCTGGCGCTGATCGGCTTCCTGATGTGGCGGTTCAGGATCCCGCCGCGCGGGGTGGTCGCGATGTTCGGGGCGCTCGCCTACCTCGCCCTCCCGATCGACGTGGTCCCGGAGGCCCTGCTCGGCCCGCTGGGCCTGATCGACGACACCGGCGTCGTCGCCGGCGTGGCGATCTGGGTCTACCGGCTGGTCAAGGCGCGGCAGAAGCTGGTCGAGGGTGGGGTCTTCAAGCCGCCGAGTCGGCGCTACTGACGCGCAGTAACGCCGACTCGGCCGGTTACTCGACAGCAGCAACGCCGACTCGAGGGCCCGGTGGTCAGTCCTCGGCCTTGCCCGAGTTGATCCCCTCCGAGATCAGGTCCATCACCGAGCTGTCGGCCAGGGTCGTCACGTCACCGACCTCGCGGTGCTCGGCAACGTCCTTGAGCAACCGTCGCATGATCTTGCCGGAGCGGGTCTTGGGCAGCTCGGCGACGATCATGATCTGGCGCGGGGTGGCGATCGGGCCGATCGCCTTGCGGACGTGCTTGCGCAGCTCGTCGACGATGTCCGCACCGCCGTCCCCGGCCGACTCCTTGAGGATCACGAAGGCGCAGACCGCCTGCCCGGTGTCCTCGTCCTTCGCGCCGACCACTGCGGCCTCGGCCACCTTGGGGTTGGACACCAACGCCGACTCGATCTCGGTGGTGGAGAGCCGGTGGCCGGAGACGTTCATGACGTCGTCGACCCGGCCGAGGACCCAAAGGTCGCCGTCCTCGTCCTTCTTGGCGCCGTCACCCGCGAAGTACCAGCCCTGCTCGGCGTACTTCGACCAGTAGGTCTCCTTGAACCGGTCGTCGTCGCCCCAGATCGTGCGCAGCATCGACGGCCACGGCTGGGTGAGCACCAGGTAGCCGCCGGAGCCGTTCGGGACCGACTGCCCGTCCTCGGTGACGACGTCGGCGGAGACGCCGGGGATCGGGATCATCGCCGAGCCCGGCTTGCCGTGGGTGACGCCGGGCAGGGGACTGATCATGATCGCGCCGGTCTCGGTCTGCCACCAGGTGTCGACGACGGGCGTGCGGTCGCCGCCGATGACCTTCCGGTACCAGATGTAGGCCTCCGGGTTGATCGGCTCGCCGACCGAGCCGAGGATCCGCAACGACGACATGTCGAACTTGTCCGGGACCTCGTTGCCCTGCTTCATGAACGCGCGGATCGCGGTCGGGGCGGTGTAGAAGATCGACACCTTGTGGTCCTGGATGATCTTCCACCAGCGGCCGCGCTCGGGGAAGTCGGGCGTGCCTTCGTAGACCACCTGCGTCACGGCGTTCGAGAGCGGCCCGTAGACCATGTAGCTGTGGCCGGTCACCCAGCCCACGTCGGCGGTGCACCAATAGACGTCGGTGTCGGCCTTGAGGTCGAAGACCGCCCAGTGCGTGAACGAGGCACCGGTCAGGTAGCCGCCGGTGGTGTGCAAGATGCCCTTCGGCTTGCCGGTGCTCCCGGAGGTGTACATGACGTAGAGGGGGTGCTCGGCGTCGAAGGCCTCCGGGGTGTGGTCGGTCGAGGCCTTGCCCACCGTGTCGTCCCACCAGACGTCGACGTCGTCGTCCCACTCGACGTCCTGCCCGGTGCGCTTGACGACGAGCACCTTCTCGACGTCGAACCCCTCCTCCTTGGCCTTGGCACGCGCCTCGTCGACCGCCGGCTTGAGCGAGGCGGCCGAGCCGCGCCGGTAGCCGCCGTCGGAGGTGATCACGACCTTGGCGCCGCAGTCGACGATCCGGTCCGAGAGTGCGTCGGCCGAGAAGCCGCCGAAGACCACCGTGTGTGGCGCCCCGATGCGGGCGCAGGCCAGCATCGAGATCACGACCTCCGGGATCATCGGGAGGTAGATCGCGACCCGGTCGCCGGTCTTGACGCCGAGCTCGGTGAGCGCGTTGGCGGCCTGGGAGACCTCGTCCTTCAGCTCGGCGTAGGTGATGTCGCGGGCGTCGTTCTCGGGCTCACCCACCCAGTGGATCGCGACCCGGTCGCCCAGCCCGTTCTCGACGTGCCGGTCAACGCAGTTGTACGCCGCGTTGATGGTGCCGCCGACGAACCACTTGGCGAACGGCGGATCGTCCCAGTCCAGGACGCGGTCCCACTTGGTTGCCCACGACAGCCGGTCGGCCTGCTCGGCCCAGAACCCCTCGAGGTCGTTCCGCGCGCGCTCGTAGGCCTCTTCCTTGAGGTTGGCGTTCTCGGCGAGCTCGGCCGGAGGCTCGAACCGGCGTTCCTCACGGCTCAGGTTGGACAGGGTCTCCTCGGTC
>JAWWPK010000356.1:0-17234 GCA_033854925.1 Nocardioidaceae bacterium
CTCAGCGGCGAGAAATGCTTGAACAGGGACTCGGTGAGATAGCCCCAGGTCAGGTCCGACCTTCGGGCCTGCCCGAGGAAGAAGAAGTCGTCCCAGAACAGGAAGACGTTCCTGGACAGCACCACCAGAAGGACCGAGGCGGCCAGGGCGACGCCCAGGAACAAGACCCGCGGCAGCTCGCGGGTGGACCGCGGCTCGCTCGGGGCGTCCCTTGGGGCGCCTAGCGGTTCTTGCGCGCCCACACGACCGAACGCGGCGGCGGGACCGGCTCGACCTCCACGACGAACTGGTAGGCGAACAGGGTCGGCCGGAGCCGGACCAGCATCGCGTCGACGGCCAGGACCAGCCGCCGCACCAGTGACCCCTTGCCGGTGACCACGTCGACCGGCAGCCCCGTCATCTCCATCCGCAGCACCCTGAACCCGTTCTTCTTGATCATCCGCAGCAGGCTGCGCCGGGTGAAGAACCGGACGTGGGTCTTGTCGAGGATGCCGCGCTGGTCGTAGTCGAAGATGCCCAGCGCGGTGCGCACCCGCGGGTACCAGTGGGCGAAGTTGGGGACCGAGATGATGATGCGCCCGCCCTCAGCGAGCCGGCCGCCCATCTCCCGCAGCATCGCGTCCGAGTTGCGCAGGTGCTCCAGGACATCGGCCGCGACGGCCAGGTCGAACCCGGTGCCGACCTCCTCGGGGATGCCCTGCTCGAGGTCCGCCTGGAAGAACTCGTCGACGCGCTTCTCGATGTCGGGGATCTCGAAGGCGTCGAGGCCGGTGACGTGGTGGCCCCGGTTGCGCAGCAGCTCGGCGAGCAGGCCGCCCGAGCAGCCCACGTCGAGGACCCTCGACGGCTGGTAGCTGTCGGCGAACCCGAGGATCACGGAGTGCGAGGAGCCCTCGGACTCCTTCAGGTCGTACTCGTCGCCGACCTGGGCGAGCTCACCGGGGGTGAAGCCCATCTTGGCGAGGCGGTAGACCGCGACGTCCGCGACCACGTCGGCGGCGTACTGCATGCCGTTGACGTAGCAGATCTCGTCGCCGTAGTAGGTCGGGATCGGGATCTCGACGATCTTCTTCCCGTGGCTGTGCAGCGCGATGATGATCTGGGTGTCGAAGTTGAACCCGTCGGAGGTCGCGGACAGGTCCAGCTCGGACAGCGTGTGCACGTTGTAGGCGCGGTAGCCGGAGTGGAACTCCGAGAGGTCCGAGCCGAGCAGCCGGTTCTCGATGCGGGTGAGGATCTTGTTGCCGATGAACTTGTACGCCGGCATGCCTCCACGGCGGGCCGCGCCCTTCTCCATCATCCGCGAGCCGAAGACCGCGTCGGCCTGCCCGCGCACCAGCGGGTCCACCATGGCCGGCAGGAACTCCGGTGCGTACTGCCCGTCCGCGTGCAGCATCACGATGATGTCGAGGTCGTGCTCGACGGCCAGCCGATACCCGGCCTTCTGGTTGCCGCCGTAGCCGAGGTTCTTCTCGTGCCGGATCACGCTGATCGGCAGACTCTGCGATGTCTCCTGGTAGCCGAGCCCGACGAGATAGGTGCTGTCGGGGCTGGCGTCGTCGCAGACGAACACCTCGGCGATCTTCGGACGGAACTCCTCCGGGATGCGGTCGAGAGTCCTGGCGAGGGTCGACGCGGCGTTGTAGGCGACCACAAGAACGCCGATGCGCGGTTCGCGGCCGAAGGTGAGGCTCGGGACGGCGACGGCGAGCTCTTCGGTGGGTGACATGGAGATCCTCGGGACCAGACGATGGAGGGGCGGGCGACGACGAGGGCGCCCGACAACCGGTGGGAACTCTAACAGCGGCGGACCGGCGGTCCTCATCGCCGCACACGCGCCGCACACGCGCCGCGCGAGGCCCAGCGGCCGGTCCGGCCGGGTCAGGAGGGGGTGAGAACGAGGTTCACCTGGCCCGAGGGGCCCGCTTGGTCACAGGTGCGGACGATCTCCACGGGCTTCTGGACGCTCACGTCGTTGCCGACTTGGACGCGGACGGTGAACCCCGTCTCGCGGTAGGAGGTGAGCACCGCAACCGGGTCGAGGTCACGCTCCCGCAGGGCCGAGGGCCAGAACTCCGCGACGATCACGACCTGCGGGCTCCGCGCGATCATCCCGGCCATGCCGGCGATCACCTCGGTCTCGAAACCCTGCACGTCGATCTTGACCAGGTCGAAGACCGCACGCCGCAGCACCTCGTCCAGCGGCGCAGCCGGCGAGAGCATCGTCCCGGACGTGGCCGCGCGGCTCCGGGTGTCACCGAGATTCGACTCGGCCGTGCTGAGCGCCAGGATCCGGTCCCCGCTGGACAGGGCCAGGGCGTGCGTCGTGATGTCGGCGTGCGCGCTCCAAGAGTTGAGGGCGAGTACCTCGCTGGTGAGCGGGTGCGGCTCGAAGGCGTGGATCACCGCCCCGGGGCACTCCTGGGCCACGAGCAGGGAGAAGTAGCCGACGTTGGCCCCGACGTCGAGGAACCGCAACCCTGGCTTGAAGAACTGGCGGAGCAGCTCGCCCTCCTCCGGCTCCCATGTGCCCCGCTCCTCGAGGAAGGGGCGCATCACGCCGTCGGACGCGGGGATCCAGAGCAGCCCTGCGTCGGTGTGCAGCTGCACCAGCTCCTCGCCGACGTAGGGGCGAGGTGGGGCGGGGCGGGCCTCGGCGGCGCGGCGTCCGGGCAGGGACAGCTTCATCACGGTGCGGGTTCCTTGCTCGGGATGGGGGCCGGGCGGCCCTTGGCGACTCGTTTGGCCAGGCGGCGACCCCACTCCATGCCGGGCCGCTCGACCATCTGGTAGCTGGCAGTGGCGAACAGCAGGGTGAGCACCAGGATCGCCGGCAGGCGCCACCAGTAACCGCCCTCGGCGGCCAGGTGCTTCTGCGGTCCACGCTGGTAGATGGCCAGGACGATCGGGAAGTGCCACAGGTAGATGCTGTAGCTGCGCTCGCCCAGCCAGGTCGTGACCCGGCGCAGCGGGCTCTCGGTGAACTGTTGCGGCCGGGCCGCCAGCAGCAGCGCCGGCAGCAGCGCCAGCATCACGACGAAGTCGTAGCCGCTGAACAGCGTCCCTTGCAGGAACCCGACGCCGAAGGGCGGGCTGGGGCTGGTGTACTGCGAGGCACGCTCGACCCACTTGAGCAGCAGGATGCTGGGGATCGTCAGCACCAGGAACGAGCTCACGCCCAGCCGCCTCGGCAGCACACGGTAGATCCCGTCGAGGTGGCCGTGCACCACCAGCCAGCGGGCCCCGATGCCGAGCGCGAAGATCGCCACCGAGCCGACGAACTGCCGCGAGATGTAGAGATTCTCGCCGGCGAGGTTGGTGCTCCCGTCGTACCAGATCCCGTGGAGGAAGCCGCCGTCGAACGCGACCCAGGCCTTCCAGCCTACGCCGATCGCGATCAGGATCGCCGTGCCCACCCAGGGGTTGAACCGCACCAGCAGCGCCATGATCGGCAGGAACGCGTAGAGCATCATCTCGATGGTGAGCGTCCACACCGCACCATTGACGTTGAGGGAGCTGGCGTAGTTGGGGAACAGGTAGTGGGTGAAGGTGACGTTGGACAGGATCTGCCTCACGCCCTGCTCGCTGAAGACCTGACGGGGCAACGCGAAGAAGAGGTACAGGAGCGCCAGGTTGACGTAGTAGGCCGGCGCGATCCGGAAGAACCGCCGGACGGCGTACACCCGCAGGTCGGCCGGCTCGGAGCGCCAGAAGGTGTCCGCGAGCAGGTAGCCCGAGAGCATGAAGAAGAGCAGCACTCCCCAGGTGCCGAACCCCTCGACCACCCAGTAGAAAGGGATCCGGTCGGCCGGGGCCTTGCCCCATTGGAGGGACAGCGACCAGGAGTGGTGCGCCACCACCGTGAGGGCCGCGACGCCGCGGAGCGCCTCGATCCCGGGCAGCCAGGTCTTGGTGGTGCCGGGGTGCGCCGACGCCGGCAGCCGGTGGGGCTCGGGGACCTCGACCGTGCCGTCGGCGTGCTCGACGACACCTTCCACCGTGATGTCGAGCGCCTCCGTGTCGCGTCCGTCCCTGGTGTCAGACACGCGAGGGGTAGTTCCCTTGGCGGCGGGTCAGCTCCGCGAACTCCGACTGCAGGGAGGTGGCGAGAGCTCCGCGGTCGCGGAGATTGACCGCCGCCGGTGCCCTGCCCCCGAAGAACTCCTTGAGCTGCTCGGCCACGCGGAACGCGTCGATGTCGTCGACCACGTGTCGGAAGCCGAGATACTCCATGGCCACCGAGCCACCCAGTCCGTCGGGTGCGATCGTGCAGCGCACGACCTCCTCGTCGCTGGCCGAGGGCGGCAGCCAGCCGGCGTCGATGGTGTAGCCGACCTCCTGGCCGGCCCGGCGCATGACCGCGGCGACCCCGTGCAGTCGGGCCTGGGCGAGGATTCCGGACGCGGCGAACGCGCTCACCTGCCCGCGGAACAGCGGGTAGCGCATGTCGAGGATGTCCTCGTTCTCCGGGACCGAGGTGTGCTCGCGGCTGACCAGGCCGGCCTCGAGGCTCGAGCCGCGCCCGGCGTGGTAGACGAACGTACCGGGCGCAAGGGCCACGCGATGGCCGGCGGCCAGGCTGCGCAGCGACCAGTCGGTCTCCTCGCAGTAGCCGCGTCCGAACACCGGGTCCATCACGCCGACATCCTCGATGACCGAGGTCGGGATCAGGATGCAGAACGAGATGCCGGCCGGCACGTCCATCGCGGCGTCGGCGTACTCACCGGCCAGGGTCTCGCTGATCCAGTCGACCCGCTCCTGGTCCGACAGGAACCGGTCCGGGTCGCCGTTGGGCAGCGAGTACATCGACACGTTGTTGGACCACGCGGTCACCGAACCGACCCCGTCGTTCTGGACGACACGGAGCAGCTGAGTCAGCAGGTTGCGCGGGTAGATCACGTCGCTGTTGCTGATGACGACGAAGTCGTAGCCCTGCCGGACCGCGGCCAGCAATCCGAGCGACACGTTGCGCGGGATCCCGAGGTTGCGCGGCGTGCGGTAGTAGCCGATGCCACGCTGTTCGCACATGTCAGCGAGTCGCTGGCTGAACCCCGGCGCCGGGCTGGCGTCGTCGAGGACGAGGACGTCCAGCTGCGCGTCCCCCTCGTCGATGTGCAGCGCCGACTCGAGCGTGCGCTGGATGAACGCCTCACCGTTGTAGACGGTGATGGCAAGCAGGACGCGGGGTCCGCTCATCGGCCGAGCCTCGAGCGCGCGGCGCTCACCATGCGCTGCGCAGCGCTGGCGGACCGGAACGCCCGGGAGTCCTTGATCGCGTCGAGCTCGGCCCGGAGCCGGCGGTGCTGCAGCTTGGCCTTCTGCAGGTCGGTGGTGGTGCGCCTCAGCTCCTTGCTCATCGTCGTCAGCCGCTGGGTCAGGTCGATGACCCGGGCGTTCGCGATGTCCACGTCAAGGAGTGCCTGCTCGAGCGAGATCGGGTCGAGGTCAACGGTGTTCTTCACCGGGTCCGGGCTTTGCTTGCTGGTCTCTTCGGCCATGGCTTTCCTCGAAGGTTTCTCGGGTGGCGTGGTTGGGGTGGTCATCGGACGGGCCGCGCGAGCAGCCCACGGTAGGCACGGACGAGCCCGGCAGCGGTCTCGTCCCACGTGTAGCGGCTGCCGCACTTGAGGGTCGCGGTCACCTGGTCCGCGGCGAGCTGTGGGTCGGCGAGCAACCGCTCGCAGCAGGCAGCGAGCTCGGCGGGGTCCCAGGACTCGGCCACGACCGGTACGCCGTCCAGCACCTCGGCCAGCGGCCCGAAGCGCGTGTGCACCGTGGGCGTACCGAACCGGGCCGCCTCGAACGGCACCAGCCCAAAACCCTCGGCGGCGGTCGGGTAGAGGCAGATCGCGGCGTGACGCAGCAGCCAGTTGCGCTCCTCGGACGTCACGTCGGGCAGCGTGACCACACCCTCTGCGTCGCGGAGCTCGATCGCCTCGAGGACCCTGCTCGAGCCCTCGGCGACGGCCACCCCGGCCAGGACCAGGCCCAGAGACGGGTTGGTCTCGCGCAGCAGCTTGTGCACTCGGATCGCGAGGTCGCGGTTCTTGTGCGAGTAGTTGGCGCCGAGCACGACCATGAAGTCGCGCGCGGCCCAGCCACGGGCGAGCAGCTCGGCGGGGAAGGCCTCGGGCTCGTCGCCGCTGAGGTGGTCGGTGCCGTTCTCGACGACGAAGGTGCGCTCGCTGACGACGGGGAGCTGCTCGAAGCCGAGGTCCCCCTCGACGTCGTGCGAGATGACCACGAGCCCGTCCGAGTTTGCAACCGCCTGCCGGATCCCGCGGCGATAGCTCATCCAGATCTTCGGCTCGTCGTGGTAGGCGCCTATCCCGTAGGCGATGAGGTCCTGCAGCGTGACCAGGACCCGGTCGGCGGACCCGCGCCAGTTCGTCCACGGCAGGCTGCCGGTCGGCTGGAAGGGCCTGTGCAGCACGTCGGCATGCTGGCCCTTGGGGAAGCGCAGCCCGGTGGTCTTGATGACCCGCACCTTGGGGTGGCTGAGCACCCCCTCGGCGTACGGCGGGACGTTGCCCTGGAGCCCGGCACCGACCCACTTGACGTCGTCGCGCCGGGCCAGGGCTTTGATGAGGGCCAGGGTCTGCACCTGGGTGCCGTTCTCGATCGGACCCAGGCAGCTGGCGTCGATCAGGATGCGGAGCCCCCGGACCTTGGCCCGGGCAGCCGCCATGGCCAGCCCGAGCGGAGTGTCGGGGCGCGACATCTGGCTCTGGTGGAGCTTGAGCGCCGAGGGATGCAGCGTGCGGAGGCGCCGGAGCACGCTCTCGTCCTCGAGCGGCATGTCGCCCCAGTGCTGACCCTCCCAGAGCCGGGTGACGTACGTCGCGGGGTCGAGCACCGCGCGGAAGCCCCGGCGCTGCGCCCGCATCAACATCTCCACGATCGCGGCCTCGGGGTTGCCGGCGAACCTCTCGTCGAGGCCCCTGGTCGTGCTCAGGCAGTCGCGAGTGACCAGGGTGGCGGCCCCGGCGGGTGCCGCGATGGGCGCGGGGGCGGGGACCGGCTCGCTGCTCCGGAGCAGCCGGGTCAGGGTGGTCTCGTCGTGCCCCTCGAGCGAGTACTGAGTGGGCCGGTTGCGCTGCGGGAAGCTCAGGTGGCCGGCGGCGTTGCTGAGGAACGAGACCGATGCGGCGCGGGCGTCCGAGGCCAGCGCGTCGAGGGAGGTCTCCAGCCCCATGGCCGGCAGCAGCACCGGAGCGGTCATCAGGAGCACCGGGCCGTCGACCAGGTCGGGGAGCGTCCGGACCAGCTCGGAGAAGGAGCCCGCGGACACCACCTCGAGCCGGTCGTCGTCAGGGAGGAGGTCGACGGCATGGTTTGCCCCGACCGCCACGAGGACCCGCTCGACGCCGGGGACCTCGAGCAGCCGGGCGATCGCGGGCAGCCAGGGCGCCACGTCGGCGCGGACCCAGGCCAGCGCCGTGAAGGTCCCGCCTCCCACGTGCTCAGCCAAGGAACCCGCCGCGCTTCAGCCAGTCGGAGACGGCGGCACTGCCGTCCTCGAAGGTCCAGATGGGTGCCCAGCCCAGCGCCTCGCGGGTGGCGGTGACGTCGGCCCAGGCCGAGCGCACGTCGCCGTCGCGGAACTTGCCGGAGATCTGCGGCTCGGGGGCACCGTGGTGGGCGGCGATCAACCGGGCCGCCTCGAGGATCGTGGTCCGGACGCCGTGACCGACGTCGAGGATGCGCTGGTCGGCCGGGGGCTGCCCGATCCCGGCCACCAGAGCCTCCACCACGTCGTCGATGTAGACGAAGTCGCGGTTGATCTCCCCGTCCTCATAGACGTCGAGGACCTCGCCGCGGGAGGCGAGCCGGTGGAAGAGCGTGATGATGCCGGTGTATGGGTTGTGCGGCGACTGGCCGGGGCCGTAGACGTTCTGGAGCCGAAAGACCGACAGCGGCACCGAGAAGCTCGCCGACCAGTTGCGGAGCACGAGCTCCTGCGCGAGCTTGGTGGAGCCATAGACGCTCGACGGGTTGGGGTGCGTCGCCGCGGCGTACGCCGCCAGCGGGGTGGCCGGACGGCCGTCAGCATCGACGTGCGCCCACTGCCCCGCGTCCAGCTGGGCGTGCGAGCGCGGCGCCGGCTCGAACACCGAGCCGTCGGCGGTGCGCCAGGGGCCTTCGCCGTAGACCGCGCGGCTCGAGGTGAGCACCACGTGCTCGGGGAGCGCCTGGTGCCGGACGAACGCGTCGAGCATCGCGGTGGTGCCGACGACGTTGGTCATGGCGTGCCGGGTGGACTCGGTCAGTGACTGGGCGGTGCCGGTCTCGGCCGCGAGGTGGACCACGAGTTCGGGACGGAACCGCGCGAGCAGCTCATCCCAGACGGCCGGGTCGGCGACGTCGCCGACCACGAGCTCGACCTGCTCGGGCAGCGCCGCGGGCCGCTGTCCGCCCGGGTGGACCTGGTCGAGGAGGCTGTCGACCGCAACAACAGGCAGGCCGCGCTCACTCAGATGCGGCGCGAGGGCACAGCCGATGAAGCCGGCCCCTCCCGTGACCAGCACCGCTCGATCCAGCCCGGACGACGTGCTCAACTCACTCACCTACACACCAGTTGGGGACTCAGGCCACGTCCTCGCCCGCGCCTTGTGTCGCTGCTCGGCGCAGCCCGACGCGACGAAGGTCGACGTCAGCATACGCAGCGCGACGACCATGGCACTGTACCGGCGATGGGGTTTCGAACAGTGTTCGACACCAACTGTGTGCGCGGTGCGGCCCATAGGATGAGGCGCGTGCCAGGGGACCCCGGATCGCAGGCCGAGACCCTCCTCACGGCGCAGCGCATCGAGTACCTCCTGACCCAGGTCGCCCGAGGCGACCACCCGCAGCGCGACCGCGGCCTCGACCAGAGCGTCCAGCACCTCCTGACCGCTCAGTACCAGCACCAGCTGCTGGCGGGGGGTCCGCTGCCGGAGATGCAGCAGACTGAGGCGACATTCTTCTCCCAGAACGGCGAGGACGGGGTCCTTCTGTACCTGTTCGCCGTACTCGGCCATGGGGACCGCCTCGCTGCCGAGATCTGCGCCGGCGACGGGATCGAGTGCTGCTCGGCCAACCTGGTCGTGAACCACGCCTGGCACGCACTGCTGGTCGACGGCGATCCGGCAAACCTCGATCGCGGTCGAGCCTTCTACGCCCAGTCCCGGCAGCAGTGGTACGACCCACCCGTGCTCCAACAGGCGTGGGTCACCGCCGAGAATGTCGCGGAGATCCTCTCTCACGCCGGCTTCGGTGACCCGCTCGATCTCCTGGTCGTCGACCTCGACGGCATGGACTACTGGGTCTGGAAGGCTCTGGGGCACCTGCGCCCGCGCGTGGTGGTCACCGAAGTCAACCCCGGTCTCGGCGACGAGCGGGTGACGCTGACCTACGACCCCGAGTTCGTTCGCCCCGCACAGGTGCCCTTCGCCAGCACTTCGCTGCCGGCGATGGTCGCCCTCGGCGAGGAGCTCGGCTACCGGTTCGTCGGCACCGAGCGCTTCGGCATCAACGCGTTCTTCGTGCGCGAGGACCTCGCGGTCGACCACCTGCCCGGCGTCACGCCCTCCGAGGCACTGCTCGTTCCGTCGGTACGCCGCAGCGCGGCCCGGCTGAGCGCCGCCCTGGAGCCGCATCGTGCGGCGTTGCGCTGGACGGTCAACCCGCCGGTCGCCTGATCTCTAGGACCGTGCCCTGGGGTCCTGGGCCAGGGTCAGCTGGGCCAGAGAGCCGGGCGCCAGCTCGGGCAGCCCGACCTCCAGTGGCCGCGGTGCTCGCGGCAGCCACTCCTGGGTGACGAAGTCGACGATGTGGGTGCCCTCGGGAGCCATGATCTCGTGCACGCCCGGGAGCACGGTGCCCTCCTGCAGAGCGTTGTAGACCGTCCACTCGCGGCGCTTGCGCTTGTTGCGGTACGACGTGGCGAACGACGCGGGGTCGGTCCAGTGCGCGAACTCGTCGCCGTCGAGGTACTTCAGCTCCACGCACAACCCGTGCGGGAGGCCGATCGAGCGGACCGGGTCGGGCGTGGTGCGGATCTCCCACTCGTAGGCCTTGGTGAAGACGAAGTCGGGCCCGATCGGGAAGCCCCACTCCTCGGCGTTCCGCAGTCCCAGGTCGAGGTAGCCCTTGGACTCGCTCTGGAGGTAGAGCCCGTGCCTGGGCACCCGGATGATCGACTGCACGTCGCCCACCTGCCAGCCCAGGTCACCGATCGACACCTCGCCCTCGGTGGTCAGGACCATGTCGCCGTCCCACTTCCAGGAGTAGCGGGTCTGCACCTGGGCGAAGCACCAGTTGTAGAAGTAGGCCAGCGAGTGCACCGACCGCTCCGGCTGCTCGAGGTGCTCGGCGCCGGCGCGGGCCACGCTGAACGGGTACGTCGCCTGGCTCAGCCTGTCCGCGAGCCCGGCCTTCGCGGCAGTCTCGGCGGTCACCTCCGGGGTGCCGTCCGTCGACCCGTTGTCGACGACCAGCACGTGGTCGCAGGCCCTCAGCAGCGGCGGGAGCACCCACGGCAGGCTCCGGGCCTCGTCCTTGACGCGCAGGACGGCCGTGGCGCCGGGGCGGAGGCCGCCCGGCCTCGTCCATGGCCAGGTGACGTCGAACTCGGCGTGGCCCTCGAGGTTCTGGATGCCGGTGCTCGACCCAGCGCCGTTCATGGGGTCTCGGGGCGCTCGCGGCCGGCCATCCTGCGGAGCCCGCGGCGCAGCGACGGGGGCACGGCGGCCCGGACGCCGTGCGGGATCCGGTCGGCGCCGCGTAGCTCGAGCTCGGCGCCGCCCTTCTGCCGCTTGAGCCGCTGCTCGGCGGCGACCACCGAGGAGCGCGAGATGGCGGCCGCCTCCTCGTAGAGGTCGACGTACGCCGCACGGAGCTGGTCGAGCGTCTCGTGCGCCGCCGCGGTGTCGCCACCGGGGTCGGCGAGCTTGTTGAGCTCGTCCCAGGTGGCAGCGGTGAGCTCGTGGAGCTGTTTCGGCAGGCCGAGGTCCTCGAGGGTCTGGCTCATCCGGCGCAGCCCGGGGTCCACGAACCGGTGGCCCTCGCGGATCTGCTCGCTGTCGGCGTGCAGCACGTGCTGGAGCTGCAGCGTCTCGGCCACGTGCATCGACGTCTTCACCCAGTCGTCGAGGAGGTCGCCGTAGCGGACGAAGACCCGGCCGCCGTCCGCGACGGACTCGCGGGTGCCGCGCTCGGTGTGCAGCATCATGTTCAGCCAGCTCGCCGCCAGGTGCGCCGAGCCGAGCCGGTTGGCGTAGTAGGTCTGCTTGCTGCCGACCACCTCGCTGGGTGCGCGCAGCATGGTCGCGAAGACCGGCGTCGCGCCGGTGCGGACCGCGGCCACCCGCCACAGGCCGACGAACCAGCCCAGCCGCGGGTCCTTGACCACCAGCTCGGTGCTGACCTGGAAGTGGCTCTCCAGCCACTCGGCGGTCACGATCCGCTCCTGCTCGCGGGTGGCGACCCGGCCGGTCTCGAACCACGCCTCCGGCCGCGAGTCGCTGACCTGGACCAGCGCCTCCCTGAGCAGCCGGTCGTGGTGGTCGACCACCCAGCGTGGCTCACCGAAACCCTTGGGGTTGGTCTCGTCGGCGACGACCTCGGGTTGGGGCACGTGCAGCCCCATGATCCGCATCAGCCCGGCCATGGTGCTGGTGCCGCTGCGACCGGCACCGGCGACGAACAGCACCTTGCGCGGGTACGTCGTCGGGTCGGTCAGGCTGAGCTCCGTCACGGCGGGCAAGCCTATCCGGCGACCGCGTGGTCTCCTGGATCGCGGCGACGGCGCAGCCAGCCGCCGAGCAGCCCGAGCAGGACGCTGATCACGACGACGCTCAACCACCAGATCCCCGGGGTGCCGAGGTCGACCTCGTCGCCCGTCCCGGTGGCCGCGCGCACGACGAGGGTGGTGCCGCCGTAGAGGAAGCCGCCCACGAGTCCACGCGCGGCGCCCGGTCGAGCGCCCCGGTGGTCGAACCCGGCCCCGACCCCGCCGAGCGCCGCGACCGCCTGCCAGACCCAGTACGCCGCCGCGGACCAGCCCAGGGTCAGCCCCGACACCAGCCCGAACACGATCGGGCCGAGCCCGGCGCCGAGGAGCTGACGCGCGCGCGGCTGGTCCGGGAAGGCCGGAGGGAGTGGAGGCATCGGGCCACTCTGTCGGTCCGGACGGGTCTCCGGAAGGCTCATGGCTAGTGTCGCGCCATGTTCTCCAGGCGACCGTCGCTGCTGAGCGTCGTCGTGCCGGCGTACGACGTCGCGGCGTACCTGCCGGCCTGCCTGGACTCGGTGCTCGCGCAGGCCGACACCCTCGGAAGGACCGGCCTCGAGGTGGTCGTCGTGGACGACGGCTCCCCCGACGACGTCGGCGCGATCGCGGACTCCTACGCCGCCGGAGACCCGCGGGTCCGCGCCGTGCACATCGAGAACCGCGGCCTCGGCGCGGCTCGCAACGAGGGGCTGCGGCACGCCACCGGGGACCTGCTCGCCTTCGCCGACTCCGACGACGTGGTGCCGCCGGGCTCGTACGCCGCCCTGCACCGCCAGCTCACACGCACCGGTGCTGACTTCGTGAGCGGCTCGGTGGCGCGCTGGGAGGGCGACCAGCTGGTCGAGCCGCCGTGGATGCGGCGGCTGCACAAGCAGCGGATGGACCTCGACATCGACTCGCTGCCGGAGATCCTCGGCGACGTGTTCGCGTGGAACAAGCTGTTCCGCACCGACTTCTGGCGCTCGGCCGGGCTCTCGTGGCCCGAGGGGGTCCGCTACGAGGACCAGCCGACCACGACGCTCGCCTACCTGCGCGCGCGGCGGTTCGGGATCGTGCCCGACGTCGTCTACCACTGGCGGATCCGCTCCGACGGCACCTCCATCACCCAGCAGCGGTCGTCCCTGAAGGACCTCGAGGACCGCTGGGAGACCAAGCTGGCCGCGCTGCGCAGCGTCGAGGAGTACGGCGCCCCGAAGGTCACCTCGGTCTTCCGCGACCGCGTGCTGGCCGGCGACCTGCACCGCTACTTCGCGGAGATCCCGGGCTGCGACGACGAGTGGTGGAGGCTCCTGCGCAGCGGCGTTCTGTCGATCTGGGGCTCCCGGTCGCTGACCCACTCGGGGCTGCTGCCCGTCGACCGGCTGGTTGGCTGGCTGGTCGAGCAGGGCCGCCGCGAGGACGCCGCCGCGGTGGTGACCTACGCCCGCGAGCTCGGCCGCCCGGTCGACCGCGTCGAGACCCCCGAGGGCCGCCGCCTAGACGTACCCGTGATCGACGTCTCGACCGTGGCGCCGGAAGCGCTTGCGCTCCGCAACACCGAACGCTGACAACCTGCTAGCCAGGTCGATGGAGGAGCGCAGCGACCTGCGAGCGAAGCTCGCGCGCCTCGTGATCGGCCCCGGCGGCCATCGCGACTGCGAAGCCTGCGAGCGCAGCGAGCGTCGCGATGGTCCCGGGGCCGAAGCTCACGAGGGTCTTATAGGAGCCCGTTGTCGGTCAGGAACTGCTTCGCGACGTCCTCGGGCTTCTGGCGGTCGACCGCGATCTTGCTGTTGAGGTCGGTGAGGTTCTGCGTGGTGAGGGCGGCCATCAGCGGCTCGAGGATGCCCGCGATGTCCGGGTGCGCGCTGAGGAACTCGGTGGAGACGGCCGGCACGAGGTTCTGGGCCGGCTGGATGTGCTTGTCGTCCTCGAGGACCACCAGCCCCTGGGACGCCAGGGTGCCGTCGGTGGTGCTGGTCTCGCCGAGCTCGGACTCGCCGCTGATCACCGACTGGTAGGTCTGGTCGCTGGCATAGCCGAGCGGCAGCACGTCGGTGACGTCGATGCCGTATTGATCGGTCAAGCCACCCTCGCAGTCGAGCCGGCCCTCGCAGTCGGGGGCGGCCGCAAGCTTGACGCTGACGCCCTGGAGGTCGGACAGCTTGGTGGCGCCGTTCTGGTCGGAGTAGTCCTGGGTGACCATGAACGCGTTGGTGTCGGTCGCCGCGGACTGGCCGAGCAGGGTGATGCCGGCCTCGTCGAGCAGCGCCTGGCCCTGCTGCTGCAGCTGTTCGCCGTCGCCGGCGTCGAACGGCGTCGCGTTGTCGCCGTTCTTCTGGCTGTTGAGGAAGTTGACGATGCCGCCGACGTATTCGGGTACGACGTCGACGCCACCGGGGAAGTCGGCCATGTAACCGTCGCGCGAGTCGACCAGCTTGGTCGTGACGTCGTAGCCGGCCTTCTCCAGGAGCTGTTGGTACATGGAGGCGACGAGCGCGGCCTCGGGGAAGCTCTGGCCGGCCAGGGTGAGCGGCCCGCCCGCGCTGGTGTCGGTGGACCCGGAGGTGGCCGCGGAGGTGGACGGCGACGTGCTGTCGGCGGCGTTGCCCGAACCGGAGGAGTCGAGGTTGTCACCGGCACACGCGCTGGCGACGAGGAGGGTGCCGACGGAGAGCACCGCGGCAAGGGATCGTCTGATCGACATGGTTGTCCTTCTGTGTCCCGCGGCCGGGTGGCCACGCGTGTCCGGATGGTTCTGTCTCGATGGTGCTGTGGCGATGCTGAGCCGGCCGCTCCGAGTGTCAACCGACGTCGGCGGCAACGCTAGAGGTAGCCACCGACATTCCTGAGTCACGTTTGGGTGACGATCCGTTACGGCCGCCGTACTGGGCTGGCGCGACCAGCCGCTGCAGTCCCGCGGCGAGGAGCTCCAGGACCAGCGCCACGAGCCCGACGACGACCGCCCCGGCGATGCCCTTGCCGTAGTTGGTGCGGAAGAACCCGTCCGTGATCACCCGGCCCAGCCCCGGGCCGGCGACCAGCGCCGCGATGGTCGCGGTGGCCCACACCTGCACCAGCGCGAGGCGTACGCCGCTGGCGATCAGCGGCATGGCGAGCGGCAGCTCGACCTGGAAGAACTTCTGGGCCCCGGTCATCCCCATGCCGTCGGCCGCCTGCTTGACGTCGGCCGGCACCTCGCGCACCGCGACGTAGGAGTTGGTGATGATCGGCGGCAGCGCGAACAGCGCCAGCGCGAGCAGCGTGGCCAGGCCGGCGCGGCCGTAGGGCCCGAAATCGCGGACGCCGGGGAAGTCGGCGGTCACGAACAGCGCGAGCAGCGCGAACGTCGGGATCGCCCGGCCGATGTTGGTGATGTTGATGGCCAGGAAGCCACCCTTCCCGAGATGGCCGAGCCACAGCGCCAGCGGCAGTCCCAGCACCATCGCGAGCACCAGCGCGGTGATCGTGAGCAGGACCTGCTGCTGCATCAGGTGCAGCATGCCGCGGTCACCGGTCCAGTTGGCCCACGTCGTCAGGTAGTCCCAGGTGTCACCGAAGACAGTCATGCCTTTTGGGGTCCCCGCGGAAGCGTTCGGACCTCCGCGCGGAGCGCTCCCTCCGGGCGCTTTCGTGGGGTGATCATGAGCGAACTCCCCGGGTCCGGCTCCACGGGGTCAGCAGCCGCTGGGCCAGCACGATCAGCACGTCGAGGAGCACGGCGAGCACGACGCAGAGCACGGAGGCGGTGAACAGCTCGGCGCGGAAGTTGGAGTTCACGCCGTCCTTGATCAGGTTGCCGAGCCCGCCGTAGGCCACCAGCGAGCCGATCGTGGTCAGCGCGACCGTCGAGACGGTGGCGACCCGCAGCCCGGCCATGATCACCGGGGTCGCCAGCGGCAGCTCGACGCGGAACAGCAGCCGCCCGGCGCCGTACCCGAGCCCGCGGGCCGACTCGACGACCTCGTCCGGTACGCCACGCAGCCCCTCGAGCATCGCGCGGACCAGGATCGTCAGCGCGTAGAGCGCCAGCGCGATCACCACCGTCGTCTTCGACAGCCCGGTGAACGGCACCATCAGCGGCAGCAGCGCCAGCGACGGGATCGTGTAGACGGCGGTGGCGATGCCGACCACCGTCGACTCGAGTCGGGTGAACCGCCGCGCGGCCAGCGCCAGCGGGAAGGCGATGACCAGGCCGAGGAGAACCGACAGTGCGGTGATCTCCAGGTGCTCGATCGTGGCGTGCTGGATCTCGGGGCGGAAGTCCTCGACGTACTGGCGACAGATCCACTCGTTGGTGAGCCGGCTGTAGCACGTCGGCCCGTCGGCGGACGCCGAGGCGCCGGCGGCCACCGCCAGTAGGGTCACCGCATGGAGGTTACCGATGGGGGCACCGGCCACACCATGATCCGCCTCTCGGGGGTCGGCAAGACCTACCCCGACGGGACGGTGGCCGTCCAGGAGCTCGACCTCGACATCAGGGCAGGCGAGCTCGTCGTCCTCGTCGGCCCGTCCGGCTGCGGCAAGTCCACCACCCTGAAGATGATCAACCGGCTGATCGAGCCGACCACCGGGACCATCGAGATCGACGGCGCGGACGTCACCCGCTCCGACCCGGTCAAGCTGCGCCGCGGGATCGGCTACGTGATCCAGCAGATCGGGCTGTTCCCGCACCAGAAGATCATCACCAACGTGATGACCGTGCCCCTGCTGTACGGCGAGTCCAGGTCGGTCGCCCGGCAGCGCGCCCGCGAGCTGCTCGACCTGGTCGGGCTGGACTCCGCGACGTACGGCGACCGCTACCCGCACCAGCTCTCGGGCGGCCAGCAGCAGCGGGTCGGCGTCGCGCGGGCGCTGGCCGCGAACCCGCCCGTGCTGCTGATGGACGAGCCGTTCGGCGCGGTCGACCCGGTGGTGCGGGTCCGGCTGCAGGACGAGTTCCTGCGACTGCAGTCCGAGCTCGGCAAGACGGTCGTGATG
Organism: Nocardioidaceae bacterium; assembly: GCA_033854925.1. Lineage (GTDB taxonomy): Bacteria > Actinomycetota > Actinomycetes > Propionibacteriales > Nocardioidaceae > Nocardioides. The sequence goes on from JAWWPK010000356.1 coordinate 16,733, forward strand.
GTCACCCACGACATCGACGAGGCGGTCCGGATGGGCGACCGGGTCGCGGTGTTCGCCACCGGCGGCCGGCTCGCGCAGTTCGGCACCCCGGCCGAGCTCCTCGGCCACCCGGCCGACGAGTTCGTCGAGGACTTCGTCGGCGCCACCAAGGGGCTGCGGCGGCTGACCGTCACCCAGATCGACCGCTCGCACCTGGAGCCGATCGACGGGGTCAGCACCGGCGACCTCGCCGACACCGTCGACCTCAGCGCCACCCTCGAGGAGGCGCTGACCGTGATCCTGCGCAGCGACAAGGGCGTCGTCGGCGTACGCGACGGTGCGCAGTTCGTCGGCGTGCTCACGCCCAACGGGATCCACAAGGCGCTGCGGGCCGCGCTGGCCGAGCCGGCGGCCTGACGCTGGCCCAGCCCCGCTTGTAACTCACCGTCCGCTCCTCTGCCATGCCGTTGTAACGGCATGCCAGAGGTCGTAACGGTGAGTTACAAGGGGCGGGCGGCGCGCT
>JAWWPK010000357.1:0-2742 GCA_033854925.1 Nocardioidaceae bacterium
TGACCGACCGGTGAGTCGGCCAGCGCGGCCGCGATGGTCTGGGGCCGGGTGCCGTTCATCTGGTTGTAGCCGCCGACCGACTGGAACCAGCCGGCGAACTCGAGTGCGGCGTACTCCTTCGGGCCGAACTTCTCGAACTCGGCCGGGTCGCCGGACGGGAACGAGAACAGCTGCAGCACGTGCGCACCGAGGAACCCCTCGGGCTCCAGGATCGCCAGCTCCCGGGAGACCATGGCCCCGCCGTCGCTGCCGTGGGTGCCGTACGACGCGTAGCCGAGCCGGCGCATCAGCTGGTCGTAGGTCCGGGCCACCCGAGCCATGGTCCAGCCCTCGTCGACGAGCGGAGTGCTGAAGCCGAAGCCGGGCATCGACGGGACCACGACGTGGAACGCGTCCTCGGCGCGGCCGCCGTGCGCCTCGGGGTCGGTGAGCGGGCCGATCAGGTCCAGGAACTCGGCGAACGAGCCCGGGTAGGTGTGCAGGAGCAGCAGCGGTGTCGCGTCCTCGTGCGCCGAGCGAACGTGCACGAAGTGGACGGTCTGCCCGTCGATCTCGGTCCGGAAGTTCGGCACGGCGTTCATCCGGGCCTCCTGGGCGCGCCAGTCGAACGACTGCCAGCGCTCCACCATGTCCTGGAGGTAGCCGGTCGGGGTGCCGTACTCCCAGCCGTCGCCGGGCGCGGAGACGGCGTAGCGCGTGCGGGCCAGGCGGCTCTGGAGGTCCTCGAGGTCGGCGTCGGGGATCGTGATGGTGAAGGGGCGGATCTCGGTGTTCCCGGTGGTGTTCTCTGTGGTGGTCATGGGGCTACGCTAGGAGCGATTCAGGAACGTTTCTTTCCTACATATCCGACAACTTTCGGAGAGTTTCGATGGCGGACACGGCCGCCCGGATGCTGGCCCTGCTCGGGCTGCTCCAGGCGCGCTCCGACTGGGCCGGCGCCGAGCTCGCCGAGCGGCTCAGCGTCACTGACCGCACCGTTCGCAACGACATCGACCGGCTGCGCCGGCTCGGCTATCCGGTGGACGCGGTCCGCGGTCCGGGCGGTCGCTACCGGCTGGGAGTCGGCACCAAGCTGCCGCCGCTGCTGCTCGAGGAGGACGAGGCCGTCGCGGTCGCCGTCGGGCTGCGCGCCGGCACGGCGGTGCGGGGCATCGAGGAGACCAGCGCCCGGGCCCTGGCCAAGCTGGAGCACGTGCTCCCCCACCGGCTCCAGCGCCGGGTCAACGCTCTGCGCGACTCGGTCAGCGCGGGACCGGAGAACACCGGCTCCAACGTCGAGGATCCTGAGGTCGACCCGGCGCTGCTGTCCGAGGTGGCGGCCGCGGTGCGCGACCACGTGGAGCTGCGGTTCGACTACCGCGGCGAGCGCTTGCAGCTGGAGCCCTACCGGCTGGTGAGCTGGCAGCGGCGCTGGTTCGTGGTCGCACGCGACGGGCGGACCGACACCTGGGCGCCGTACCGCCTCGACTGGATGGCGCTGCGCACACCGGGCGGGCGCCGGTTCACTCCGCATCCCCTGCCCGGCGAGGACTACACGTCGTTCGTGCTCCGCGAGGTCGCGTTCTCCGGATGGGCAGTGCACGCGCGGATCGCCGTGGACGCGGCGGCGGAGGAGGTCCTGGCCCGGATCAACCCGACGGTCGGCGTGGTCGAGAGCGTGGACGCCGACCACTGCGTGCTGGTCACCGGTGGGGACAGCGTCGAGATCATCGCGGTCTACATCGGCATGCTCGGCCTCGACTTCCACGTCACCGAGCCACCGGAGCTGGTGACTTCCGTGGCGGCCCTGGGCGACCGCTACCGAAGGGCCCTGCCCGGATAGGGTTCGTTCGCGCCTTCCATCGGGGGGGCCACGGGGGGGTCTCCATGCGTCGCCTGACCAGAACCCGATGGCGGCGCTCTAGCCACGCAGGGTGATACCACGACTGGTATCACCGCCGCATGGCCATGACTCTCAGACTCGACCAGGAGCTCGACGACGCACTCTCCGAGCGGGCCCGTCACGAGGGTCGCTCGAAGCAGGAGGTGGCCCGCGAAGCCATCCGGGTCTACGTCGAGCACTACTCCAAGCGCGAGCTGCTCGACCTGGTCCTCGACACGGAGCTGCACCGCTATCAGGGAGCGCTGGATCGGTCGGTCAGTGATCCACCTCGACCTCGAGGACCTGCTGCACATCGCCACCCGCACCCTGGGGCACCCGTCCGAGATTCGCGACCTCGGGCTGCTGGAGTCCGCCTGCGCGCGACCTCTGACCACCGTGTTCGGGCAGGTCGCCTACCCCACCCTCGCCACGAAGGCCGCCGCGCTGCTCCACTTCGTCACCAGGAACCGCGCGCTGATCGACGGCAACAAGAGACTCGGGTTGGCGGCCACGCTCGCCTTCGTCGGACTCAACGGTCATCGGTTGACCTGGTCCAACGACGAGGCCTACGACTTCGTGATCGCGGTCGCTGCAGCCGAGCTCGACGACGTCGCTGAGATCGCGGCCGGCATCACCGCCGCTCTGGAGCCGCTGGGCGACTGAGTCAAAGCGACTTCTGGAACTCAAGCTCCCGGCCCATGATCCGGTAGCCGATCGCCTCGTTGACGGCGACCATGTGCCCGTTCGACTCGGCGTTCCAGGTGCTGATCTCGGTGATCTGGGGCTGCACCTCGCGGAGCCAGAGGTTCATGTCGGCCTTGAGCAGCAGCCCGAGCCGGTGGCCGCGGTGGGCGCCGACCACCGAGGTGTCGTGCTGCTCG
>JAWWPK010000358.1:0-7670 GCA_033854925.1 Nocardioidaceae bacterium
CGAGCGCGGACTTCCCGGGCTCGGCGGTGACCGGGAACGCGACCCCGTCGAGGGTGCGCGGGTCGCCGCCGGGCAGATCAGGGATCGAGGCGAGGTACGACGGATCGGAGAGCGCGTAGACGACCACCGACCGCGACCAGTCGAACGGCACCACGGCCGAGACGTCGGTGATGCCCTGACGTACGTCGCCGAGCAGCCGGTCCGCGGACGAGATGCTGCCCTGGTCGAAGATGCCCAGCACGCCGGGGACCGTCCGGACCAGGATCGGGCCGAGGTCCCACGGTTGCGGGCGCACGTCGTGGTCCGTCGCCCACGCCGGGTCGCTGGCCGCCGCGACGACGTACTGCCCCGCGGAGCCGGCCGAGGTGAACCGCATCCGGTCCTGGCTCAGTACCGGGCGCTCGTCGAAGCCGCTGAGCTCGGTGCGCAGCTCGACGACCGCCTCGTAGTCGTCGCCCTCGCGGACGATGGCGGACGGGTCGACCTCGTAGTCGAAGGTGCCGAGCGGTAGCTGGCCGAGGTTGTCGAAGTAGGTGCGCTGCTGGCGGCGCAGCGCCCGGTCGCCCGGCGCGAGGCCGGCGAGGAAGCCGTGCGCGTCGTGGTCGCGGACCGCCTGGGAGCGCCGGTCGAGAGCCTCACGCAGCCCGGCCAGCACGTCCGGCGGCGCGGTCGCTGTCGCGGCGGGCTGGTCCCCGTTGTCCCCGTCGTCGCCGAGCAGGGAGCAGCCGCTGAGCCCCGCAGTCATGAGTCCCAGCAGTGCCGCCAGGACGGGGACGATACGGCTAGAGCGTGCGGTCGGCATCGACCGGCGCCTGGCCGGTGCGGCCGGACGTTCCCACACCAGAGCCATCTGCGAGCGCGGTGATGTCCTCGACGACGCCGAGGGCGATGGCCTGCGCAGTGAGCCCGATCTGCTCGAGGATCCAGCCCCGCTTCGCGTGGTCGAGGAACCGCTGCGGGATCGCGTGCAGACGGAACGGCGTGTGCACGCCCGCGGCGTTCAGCGTCTGCAGCAGCACGGCACCGCAGCCGCCGGTCTCGCCGTTGTCCTCGATGCTCACCACCAGGCGGTGCTGACCGGCGAGCTCCAGAAGGACCGGGTTGACCGGCTTGACCCAGCGCGGGTCGACGACGGTGACGCCGATGCCCTGCGCGACCAGCCGGTCGGCGACCTCGACGGCCGTGGCGGCCATCGCGCCGACCGCGACCACGAGCACGTCCTTGACGCCGTTGCGGACCAGGACGTCGACCCCGCCGACGGTGTCGACCGCCGGGATGTCCTCAGGCGGCTGGCCCTTCGGGAACCGGAGCACGGTCGGGGCGTCGTCGACGTCGACCGCCTCGTTGAGCAGCTCGCGGACCCGGGTGGCGTCGCGAGGCGCGGCCAGCCGGAGCCCGGGCACCACCTGCAGGATCGACATGTCCCACATGCCGTTGTGGCTGGGGCCGTCGTCGCCGGTGACGCCGGCCCGGTCGAGGACGAAGGTGACGCCGCAGCGGTGCAGCGCGCAGTCCATCAGCACCTGGTCGAAGGCCCGGTTGAGGAAGGTCGCGTAGATCGCGACCACCGGGTGCAGCCCACCCATGGCGAGGCCGGCCGCCGAGGTCGTGGCGTGCTGCTCGGCGATGCCGACGTCGAAGGTCCGCTCGGGGAACCGGGCCTGGAACTGGTGCAGCCCGACCGGGTGCATCATCGCCGCGGTGATCGCCACGACGTCCTGGCGGCGCTGGCCGATGCGGACGATCTCGTCGGTGAAGGCGTTGGTCCAGATGTTGCCCTTGGGGTCCTGCTCCCCCGAGTCGGGGTCGAACGGGCCGACCTGGTGGAACTGGTCGGCCTCGTGCCGCTCCGCCGCGTCGTAGCCGAACCCCTTGCGGGTGATCGCGTGCACGATCACCGGGCCGTTGAACTTCTTCGCCTGGGCCAGCGCGTGCTCGACCGCGGCCCGGTCGTGGCCGTCGACCGGTCCGACGTACTTCAGCCCGAGGTCCTCGAACAACCCTTGAGGGGCGACGGCGTCCTTGACGCCCTTCTTCATCGCGTGGAGGGCGTCGTATGCCGCTGGGCCGACGCCCGGGACGGCGTTCAGTCGTCGCTTGATCACGTCGAGGACCTGCTCGTAGCGCGGGCTGGTGCGCAGGGTGGTGAGCGCGGTGGTGAGCCCGCCGACCGTCGGCGTGTAGGAGCGGCCGTTGTCGTTGACGACGATCACCAGCCGCGACTTCTTGGCGACCGCGATGTTGTTGAGGGCCTCCCAGGACATGCCGCCGGTGAGCGCCCCGTCGCCGACCACCGCGACGACGTGCCGGTCCTCGCCGCGGATCGCGTAGGCCTTGGCCAGCCCGTCGGCGTAGCTCAGTGCGGTGGACGCGTGGCTGTTCTCGACGATGTCGTGCTCGGACTCGGCCTGGCTCGGGTAGCCGCTGAGCCCGCCCTCGACCCGCAGCCGGACGAACTCCGCGGCCCGTCCGGTGAGCATCTTGTGGACGTAGGCCTGGTGGCCGGTGTCCCAGACGACCCGGTCGCGCGGGGAGTCGAAGGTGCGGTGGATGGCGATGGTCAGCTCGACCACGCCCAGGTTGGGGCCCAGGTGCCCGCCGACCGGCGCGCACGAGGTGATCAGCCGGTCCCGGATCTCGCTCGCGAGCGTGTCGAGCTCGTCGTCGGAGAGCCGGCGCAGGTCGCGCGGTCCGGCGATCGTGTCGAGCACACCCATGGACAGGGAGTGTACGGACTCAGAGTTGCACGACCGCGATCGCCGGCTCGTGCAGGCTCCCGAGCCAGACCCGGCCGTCGTGCTCCCGCACGCCGGTGACCATGTGGTAGCTGTCGGTCTTCACATCGACGTCGTGCACGACCTTCCCGCTGTCGTCGAAGGCCTGGACGCGCACGGTCTGCTTGGGCTTCGGCTGGAGCTTCTCGGGGATCCGGGTCACCGTCTTGCGAAGGAACATCGGGCCCTTCTGCAGCCGTTCGACCAGCGGGTCCGGGGGGCTGGCGAGGGTGACCCAGATCAGGCCGTCCGAGCCGCGTGCGATGTTGTCCGGGTAGCCGGGCAGGTCCTGGGCGAGGAAGTCGCGGGTGCCCGCCTTCGACCCGGTGATCCAGTGCCGGACGACGGTGCGCGCGCCGGTCTCGGCGACCGCGACGTACGACTCGTCCTGCGCGAGCGCGACGCCGTTGGCGAAGGCGAGTCCGTCGAGGACTGTGGTGATGCTGCCGTCGATGTCCAGTCGGAGCAGCCGGCCGGTCCGCGTGTTCTGGACGAAGTCGGACTTCCAGTTCTCGATGCCGTACTTCGTGGAGGAGTCGCTGAACCACACGGTGCCGCCACCGGCAACGGCCGCGTTGTTGCAGAAGACCATCCGTACGCCGTCGACACTGTCGGTCACCGCCTCCACCCCGCCGTTGCGGGTGTCGACCCGGAGCAGCCCGCGGTGCGCGTCGCAGACCAGGAGCCGCCCGTCCAGGTCGATCTCGAGGCCGAGCGGGCGGCCGCCGGTCTCGGCGACCCGGTCGACCTTGGCGCCGTCCGGGCCGACCCGCCAGATCGCGCCGTCCTCGGTGCCGGTGAACACCGATCCCTCGTCCGGCCCGGATGTTGCCACGACAACGTCCTCGGCGCCCGGACCGGGCACGGGGACGACCTGGATCTTCGAGGTGGTCACGAGGTCATGCTGGCGTAGAGCTCGGAGTCGAGGAACCCCGGGACCACGATCGACGCGGCCGACGACAGGTCGAGCGCGCGGGCCGCCGAGGGCTCCACGAAGACGATCTGCCGTCCTTCGCCGCACACGATGTCCGCGTCGCCGAGCTCGGTCCCCGCGGCGTAGACGTGCATCCGGTCGTTCGTGCCGTACGCCGCGTGGAACACCGCGATGTCGCGCCACGGCCGCAGCGTGCCGGGCGGCAGCCCGACGCCCGTCTCCTCGAGCAGCTCGCGGTAGGCGGCCACCTCGACGTCCTCGCCCTCGTCGACATGGCCACCCACCAGACCCCACTTCTCCGGGTCGATCGCCGGGAACTCGTCCCGCTCCTGGAGCAGGAGCCAGCCCCGCCGGTCGACGAGCACGACGCCGGCGAAGAGGTGGGACAAGAGGGTCCTACTCCCCCGTGAGCTTCTTGACCGCGCCGCTCGGCTTGAGCAGCAGCTTGATGCTCCGTGCTTGCTTGAAGTTGAACAGGTGCTTCAGCGAGCCCGCGCGGGTGTCGAACGAGAAGTCGCCGATCCGGCCGACCTTCCAGTTGTCCTCGATGAACTGCAGGATCGACGCCTGCTCGGTCTGGTGGTGGTCGATGTAGTTCGCCCGCGCGTACGGCGAGATCACCAGGAGCGGAAGCCGCGGACCGGGGCCGCAGCGGCCGTTGTAGCCACCGGCGGCCGGAACGCCCGAGCAGAGCGCCGTGTCGATCGTGCCGTTGTTGGAGCCGTTGGTGATCTTCGCGGCGCGATGGTCGTACCAGCCGTCGGAGTCGTCGTAGGCGACGACGATCGCGGTGTCCTTCCAGTACTTCGACTTCTGGATCAGGTTGATCTGGTCGACCAGGAAGTGCTGCTCGTCGATCGGGTCGGAGTAGCCGGCGTGCCCGTCCTGGTAGGCGCTGGCCTTGAGGAAGCTGACGGAGGGCAGCCGCTTGGCCTTGACCGCCTGGGCGAACACCGAGAGGTCGTAGTTGTGGTTGGCCTGGTCGGTCTTGCCGACCGCCTGGATCGAGCTGGGCGCAAAGTGGTGCGGGTTGGACGTCGAGGCGTAGTAGGCGAACGGGTTGTGGTGCGGGATGTAGTCGCCCGAGCTCCCACCTACGACGTTCTGGTGGGTGGCGCCGCACACGGCATAGCTGCCGCCCGCCGACGGCACGGTCGGCGCGAAGCCGCCCTGGAACCAGCCCCAGGTGATGCCCTTGGCGTTGAGGAGGTCACCGATGTTGCGTCCGGTCCCCTTGGCCAGGTGGTTGGCGGCCGTGTGGTTTGCGTCCGAGCAGTCGTCGTAGAACGGCTGTGGGTCGCCGACGAAGGAGCCCACGCCAGTGGTCGGGTCGGGGTCGGTGATGAAGGTCGGCGGGACCGGAGCACCGGTGATGCTGTCCACCTCGACGAAGCCGTGGGTGTTGCCCGAGACCAGGTTGATCGCGCCCGGCGTCGACGGCCCGAAGTTGCTGCTGAAGGAGCTGTCGGACATCGCGAAGTTCTGGGCGTAGTTCCACAGGCCCGTCACCGAGTTGCCGTCGTAGTAGGCCATGGTCAGGCCCGGCGCACCGTACAGGGTGCCGCACGTGTCGGCGCTGACGTTCTGGACGAAGGCGTCCATCAGCCCGAGGTCGAAGGCCTTCTGCTCGGCGGTGTAGGTGTGGTTCTGGTCGCAGGTCACCGACTGGTTGGGCGCGAGGCGGAAGGGCTTGTAGAGGTTGGGGTTCGAGTTGAGGAGGTGCGCCTTGACCAGGTTGTCGTTCTTGGGTGTGCCCTTGTAGGCCTTGAACTTGGTGCCACCGTGGTTCGTCGCCTTGGGATAGGTGCCGAAGTAGTGGTCGTAGGAGATGTTCTCGTCGAAGATCACGACCACGTGCTTGATGGGGGTCTTGGTCTTCCCCTTCTTGGGGTTGACGAAGGCCACGGTGGAGGCGCTTGGCCCACCGGTGAGCGCAGCCACCGACGCAGCGGCCGCTGACGACGCGCGCGGCGAGGCGTCCGAGCCGGGCACCGTGACACCGACGACGAGGGTGGCGAGGGCGCCGGCGGAGGCGCACAGGCCGAAGGTGGTTCCGAGACGACGAGGCATGAGGTGAGAACCCTTCCTACGTTCTTCGACGATGCGGGCCGGGGTGTCGACCCGCTTTCAACTTACGCCCGAGAGAACGGGGCGGCCAGCCCGGAACACCAGGTCGGCTTCGTCGTGGGTCGATCTCGCCGTGACAGGGTGGGTCGGTGCGCACGCTCGCCGTCCTTCCGGCCACCCTCGCCCTGCTCGTCGGGGGCCTCGTCCAGTCCGGCGCCTCCGCCGTCGCGGTCGCCGCTCCGGAGCGGGCGGCACCGCTGGCGTCCACTGGATACGTCCTCGGTGGGGCCTCGGACGCCCTCGTGGCGCGGGACGCGCACGGCCTCGCGACGCTGGGCGTGGACGGGGTCTCACTGGCGGGCAACGGACGGTCGGTGTCGGCGCCGGACGCCGATCTGACCCGGCTGCTCGGCACCGCGCACACCAACGGGCTGCGCGCCGAGCTGCTCCTCAGCAACTACAGCAACCGGCTCGGCGACTTCGACCCGAAGGCCGCGGCGCGGCTGCTCCGGAAGCCGGCCAACATCCAGTCGGTCACGACGCAGCTCGCGTCGTACGTCGCCACCCAGGGCTGGGACGGCATCCAGGTCGACCTCGAGTCCATGTCCTCGAAGGACGCCGACGGGCTGCTCGCCCTGGTCAACCTGCTCCAGTCGACGATGGCGCCGGAGAAGACGGTCTCCATCGCGGTGATGGCCTCGGACCAGGCGTCGGAGTACGTCGAGCGTGGCTACCGGCTCGCCGAGCTCGGCCAGGCCGTCGACACCCTCGCGCTGATGACCTACGACCAGCACGGCCCCTGGTCCGGGCCCGGTCCGATCGGTGCCCTGTCGTGGCAGCGCCGGGCGGTGGGGGTCGTCACCCCGCTGGTGCCGGCCGCGAAGGTCGACCTCGGCGTCGCGGGCTACGGCTACACCTGGCCCCGCGGTCGGGACGGCCGCACGGTCACCGACAGGCAGGCCCGGAAGCTCGTCGCCCGCGACGGCGCGAAGGCCCGGTGGCGCAAGGGGCCCGGTGAGTGGACGGCCCGGCTCTCCGACGGCACCCGGATGTGGTGGTCGGACGGCCGCTCGTACGCGCTGCGCCTCGCCGCGGCCACCGAGCTCGGGCTGCACGGCGTCGCGCTGTGGAGGCTGGGCTCGGCGGACCCGCTGCCCTGATCCTCAGAGCCGAGCGACGTACCGGCGTCCTCGCAACGCTTCCTCCACAAGCCCCACTTCGCGGTGTACGCCGGAGAGCCTGGCCTCCTCCGTCAGCCACGTCTCGACCGCAGCGTCGATCACGTCGTGACTCGCGACCTCGCGCAGCTCCGCCCTGGCCTCACTGAGGCCGCGCTTCACCGCGGCCCGGCAGCCCTCGACGTGGAGCAGCGCGAACCTCGCGAGCACGACGACGTGATGGCGCAGGGCCGGATAGCTGCGGTACTCGGGCGGGCAGAGGTCGAGCAGCCAGTTGGCCGCCGTGCGCTCCCAGTCGGGCGCGTCGGGCGGCCGGACCTGGCGGGGCCAGCCGGGTGGGGCGACGTGGCCAGGGTTCGGTGGAGCCATGGCCCGATGCTACGTCAGGATTCGAACATCTGTTCGATCCTGCTCAGCTCGGGGTCGCGGAGGCCGACGCAGTCATGGGTCCAGAACGGCTCGCAGTAGACGAGCGCGCCGGTCATCGGTTCCTCGTGGCCGCCGAGCACCGAGACCTGGAACGCCGGCTCCGGGACGCGCGTCGATGGGCGGATGAAGCCGCGCGCCGTGGCCGGCTCGAAGCCGCGACTCGAGTAGTAGGCCGGGCTCCCCTCGAGGAACAGCGCCGGGACCGCCAGCCGCCGGGCCTCTGCGATCGCGGCCGCGACGAGCCCGGTGCCCACTCCCCTCCCCTGCTCGCTCGGCGCGACCGAGAGC
>JAWWPK010000359.1:0-14123 GCA_033854925.1 Nocardioidaceae bacterium
CGCCGTCCGGACCTGATCTCCGGGATCGTCACCATGGGCAGCCCGGTGCTGGCGCCGGGCGCCCACCACGTGCTGCTCACCACAGGTGTCGACGCGCTGGTGCGGCTCAGCCGGGCCGGAGTGCCCGGCCTGATGTCGGAGGAGTGCGTGCGCGGGACCTGCGCGCGACAGAGCTTCGACGAGAGCCGGCAGCCGCTGCCCGCCGGGGTCTCGTTCACCGCGGTCTACTCCCGCCGCGACGGCATCGTCGACTGGCGGGCCTGTGTCGACCCCGAGGCACATGCGGTCGAGGTGACGGCCTCGCACGTCGGGATGGCGATCGACCCTCGAGTGATGGACGTCGTCACCAGCTCGCTCCACCTCCCGGCGTTCGCCGGCCGGCCCGGGCTGAGCTCAGTGCTCGAAGTCGATCGCGGAGAAAGCGCGTAGCTTCGAGAGCTGGTGCTCGCTCTTGATGGAGCGGATGGTGCCGCTGCGCGAGCGCATCACGAGCGAGTCCGTGGTGCAGCCGCCCGCCCGGTAGCGCACCCCGCTCATCAGGTCGCCGTCGGTGATGCCGGTCGCGACGAAGAAGCAGTCGTCGCCGTTGACCAGCTCGTCGGTGCTGAGGACGTGGTCGGGGTCGAGGTCGTGGCCGGCGTCGAGAGCCTTCTGCCGCTCGGCGTCGTCCTGGGGCCAGAGCCGGCCCTGGATCACGCCGCCCATGCACTTCATCGCGCAGGCCGCGATGATGCCTTCCGGCGTACCGCCGATGCCCAGCAGCAGGTCGACACCGCTGTTGGGGCGAGCGGCCGAGATCGCGCCGGCGACGTCGCCGTCGACGATGAACTTGATCCGCGCCCCGGTGGCCCTGATCTCCTCGGCCAGCGCCCGGTGCCGGGGCCGGTCGAGCACGACCACGGTGACGTCCTCGGCCTTGGTGCCCTTGGCCTTCGCGACCTGGTGGATGTTCTCGGCGACCGGGTAGCGGATGTCGACGACGTCGGCGGCCTCGGGCCCGGTGATCAGCTTCTCCATGTAGAACACCGCGGACGGGTCGTACATCGAGCCGCGCGGCGCGACCGCGAGCACCGCGACCGCGTTGCTCATCCCCTTCGCGGTGAGGGTGGTGCCGTCGATCGGGTCGACCGCCACGTCGCACTGCGGCCCCGTGCCGTCGCCCACCCGCTCACCGTTGTAGAGCATCGGCGCGTTGTCCTTCTCGCCCTCGCCGATCACCACGATGCCGTCCATGCCGATCGTCGAGATCATCACGCGCATCGCGTTGACGGCGACCGCGTCCGCGCCGTTCTTGTCGCCGCGGCCGACCCAGCGGGCCGCCGCCATGGCCGCCGCCTCGGTGACCCGGACCAGCTCCAGGGCCAGGTTGCGGTCCGGCGACTGGGGGGAGGGGACCAGGCTCGGGGGCTCCATGCCCCGAGACTAACGGGCCAGGACGGCCAGCGTTCCCACCCCGAAGAAGAGCGACACGGGGGTGATCACGAGCGACACGCGGTGGAACGCGGCGCTGCTCACCGGCCGGCCGGAGTGGACCAGGGTGCGCCTCCAGAGCAGGTTCGCCAGCGAGCCGGTCCAGGTCAGCCCGGAGCCGATGTTGAGCCCCAGCAGCGCCGCCAGCACCGCGGTGGTGCCGAGCGGGGCGACCATCGGCACCAGCAGGATCGTGGCCGAGAGGTTCGTGAGCAGGGTCGCGAGCACCGTGGCCAGCACCGCCACAGCGAGCAGCGCGAGGAACGACGTGCCGCTCGGCACCAGCCCCTCGACCAGGTCGCCGAGGAAGCCGGTCGACACCGCGGCCACGGCGACGCCGAGGGCCAGCACCAGCAGGGCGAAGGACGGGTGCGCGGCCCGGGCGACGTCGCGCGGCCGCAGCAGCCGGCGCACGCCGGCCCAGCCGACGAGCACCACAGCCGCGGCCGACGACACCCAGGCCGGGGCGACGTCCCAGCGGGACAGCACGGCGAAGCCGACGAGCATCATGGCGACCACGACGACGGGGACCACGGGAAGCGGCGGGCCGGTGACGTCCCCGTGCTCGGGGGACTGCACCGTGAGCTCGCCGCGGAACAGGAGCCGCAGCCCGGCGTACTCCACGACGAGCACCACCAGCAGCACCGGAGCCATCCGGCCCGCGAAGCCGATGAAGTCGAGGTTGAGGTACTGGAGGGCGAGCAGGTTGGTGAGGTTGGAGACCGGGAACAGCAACGAGGCCGAGTTCGCCATCCGCAGGCAGGCGAAGGCACCGGGCCGGTCCGAGGTTCCGAGCGTGGCAGCTGCACCGACGACGATCGGCGTGAGCAGCACCACCGTCGCGTCGAGGCTGAGCACTGCCGTCACCAGGGCGGCCAGCAGGAAGACGCCGAGCAGCAGCCGGTCCGGTCGGTCGCGGCTGGCCCGGCCGACCACGCGGGCCGCGGCCGAGAAGAGCCCGGACCGGGCGCAGACGTCCGCGACCACCAGGATCGTCACCAGGAAGACGACCACCGGCAGCAGCGAACGGACCGTGTCCTCGAGCTGGTGCCGGCCGACCAGTCCGGTGGCGAGTACGACGAGGGTCGCCGCGACCGCGACGGCCGACTCCTGTCGCCACGGCAGGTGCAGGATGGCAGTGACCAGCAGCGCGGCCAGCGCCACCAGCGCCACGGCATCGGCGAGTATCGCGCTCAGCCCTGACCCGCCGTTCCGAGGACGTCGCTCTGCACCTGCAGCGGCGCGGGGTCAGGAGTGGCGCCCGGGGACGGGCACGGTGAGTCGAAGGTCTTGCCGCCCATCGCCAGCTTCCAGCTGTCGGTGTCGATCCGCTCGCCGAAGGCCCCGCACAGGACCTCGGTCAGGGACCCCGAGACGTCGGTGTCGGCGGCATGAGGGTCCCACGTGCGCACCGTGCCGTCGAAGCTCGCGGTCAGGAGCATGCCGTCGTCGGTGAACTGGCTCTTGTTGACCAGGTCGAGGTGGCCGCCGATCAGGCTGGCGACCACCGATCCGTCTGCCGCGGAGAAGACGTAGCCGCGACCGGTGAGGTCGAAGGCCGCGACCAGCTCACCCTTGCGGTCCATGGTGGCCGTCCACGTCGTGGCCAGCTGGGCACTGATCCCCAATCCGTTCGTGGCCTGGAAGGTCTGGACGATCCGACCGGTGCGTAGGTCGACCAGAGGTGCGCCGACGTTGACCGACGCGCCGGTCAGCAGGGCGCGGCTGCCTGCCGCGTCCGGCACCAGGCCGTTGACGAGCAGGTTCTGGCTGATGGACGCCTGGTGGATCGTCGCGGTCCGTCCGCCGTCCAGCCCGGCCCAAGAGCTCAGGAACGCGTCGCCGGACGAGACGAGGACGGTGCCGTCGTCCAGCACGGCCAGCGCGGCGACGCTCGCCGGTGGCTGCTGCCAGGTCGCCGCGACGACGGGGGCCGACGGGTCACGCAGGTCCCAGAGCACGATCTGGTTGGCGGAGCCCGCCATGAGCAGCGCGCCGTCGGGCGAGAACACCAGGTTGGCCGCACCGACGCCGAACGTGGCCAGCTCCGCGGGTGCACCCTGGCCGAGGTCGTAGGCCTGCAACCGGGTGCCCTGCGCCACCACCGCGATCCGGCCATCGGGCCGCAGGGCGGTCGCCGAGGCCGCGGGGAGGCTGCCGAGCTTCGTGCCGTGGACCAGGTCCCACACGGTCGCGTCGCCGCTGCCGGCCGTGAGCGCGAGGGGCCCACCGGCGACCACGATTCCTCCGTCCGTGGTCAGGACGTCGCGAGCGGGGGCGTGCACCAGGTCTTCGGCCTGCTTCTGCAAGTGGTCCGAGGACGGGTCCAGGTGCAGCGCCTCGAGCAGCGCGATCGCCGCGGCGACGGGGTCCCGGACCTGCTGGGCCAGGGCGATCGCGGACAGCTCGTCGACCCGCGCGTTGGTGGCCAGCCGCTTCGACGTCTGGGCGAGGCGGTGGTTGGACCGGGAGTTGACGAGCACCGCGATCACCAGCGCCGCGACCAGCACGGCGACCACGGCGGCCACCGACATCCGGACCACCCGGGTCCGCTGCTCGCGCGCGCTCGACGCCGTGACGTACGACGTCACCTCAGACGTGGCGAGCCCCCCACTCCGGGCCTGCCAGTCGCGGGCCTGGTCGAGCTCGAGGCCGGACAGCAGCCCGGACTGGGTGCCGCCACCCTCGCGCCAGTCGGTGGCGCGTCGTTCCAGGCGGCTGCGCAGCAGCAGGTCGTCGCGGCGCCGTTCGATCAGCTCGACCAGGGGTGGCCAGGCCGAGAAGAGGGACTCGTGCGCCGGCGCGTAGACCTGTTGGCCGTTGACCTCGTTGATCACGACCAGCCGGGCGTCGACCAGGTCGTCGAGGATCTCCCGGTGCTCGGGCGGTACGTCGCCGGCCGGGGCCAGCCGCTTGTGCGGCGTCTCGTCGGTGACGCTGACCAGGTGCAGGATCGCTTCGGCGACCTGCGCCTCCGTGCGACCACCGGTCGCGACCTCGCCGGCGCGAGAGGCGATGGCGCCCTTGACGCCGCCGATGGCGTCGTACTCCGCGTGCGTGAGCCGGCCGTCCTCGGCGTCTGTCGCGAGACGGGCCAGCGTGAACGCCAGCAGCGGCAGTGCGTCTCCGGAGCCGGTGTCGTCGACGAGCCGCTGGACGAGGCCGTCCTCGAGGGTCAGGTGGGACCGGCGGGCCGGCTCGCTGATCACCTCGGCCAGGTCGGAGCGGCACAGGGGCGGCACGTGCAGGACGGTGGGCGCGACCGACATCGCGAACTTGCCGGTCTCGGCCGCCACCTTGTCCCACATGTCGGTGCGCGCGGTCATCACCACGCGGAGCGGCGACGGGGCGGTGCAGCTGGTGGTGAGCGCCGCGAGGAAGGCCTGGCGCTCCGCCGCGGGGGTCAAGGTGACCAGCTCCTCGGCCTGGTCCACCACGACCAGCACCTTGGTGTCGGCCGAGCCCTGGCCGGCATCGCGCAGCTCGCGGACGTAGTCGGCCATGCCGCCGGCACTGGTGAGCAGCTCCTGGCAGCGGTCCGCGTCGAGCTCCGCGCCGTGCAGCTTCGCGGCGTGTGCGAGCGCCAGGGACATCTCGGCCAGGGGCACGTCCGACGGCGTCCACGGGTCGGTGATCACCCAGTCCGGGGTGACCCGGAGCGCCGGCACCAGGCCGGCCCGGACCAGCGAGGACTTGCCGCTGCCGGACGGCCCCAGCACCGGGATGATCGCGCCCTCACGGCTGCGGCTCGGGGGGTCGACCAGCTGGCGGAGCTGGTCGATCTGGCGGTCGCGGCCGAAGAACACCGCGGCGTACGACTCGTCGAAGGCGCGCAGCCCTGGGTACGGCGAGCGGGACGCGTCCCAGCGCGCCTCCTGGTCGAGGCCGAGACCGGTGAGCGCCGAGCGGACCAGCTCGGGGTCGATGGTGTCGGAGGTGACGTGTAGCCCCTGGAGGTCCGCGGTGAGTGGGTGCGGCTCGCAGTGGTCGACCAGCAGCGCGAGGATCGGCTTGCGCAGCCAGCGGGTCAGCGCCAGCTCGGAGTGGCACCACTGGCTGGCGTTCGCCTTCGGTGTGGTGATGAAGACGACCGCGTCGCAGGCGTCGAGGTTCGTGAACAGCTGGTCGCGCCAGGCCTGGCCCGGGACCAGCCCACCGGTCGGGTCGAAGTCGAGGAAGACCGACTCGTAGCCGAGGTCGGCCAGGCAGTCCTGCACCTTCGCCGCGAGTGCGTTGTCGGCGGAGGAGTGGGACACGAACAGCTGCGCCATGACTCACCCCTCCCCTGTTTCCGCCCTGTTTCCGCCTTGGATCCGCCCAGCATCCCCGCTGCGCTCAACGCCCCCATCCCGGCCGGCGGCCGGGCAATCATCACCGCTGATGAGACGCCTGTGAAGATAAATGGTGTGAGCGAGGAACCGGCGGCGACACCCGACCCGGCGCCGGAGGGGCCCAGCCGCTACGACCGTAGCTTCGGCGGGCTGATCGCGGCGATGGTCGTGACCGTGCTCTTCGTGGCGGCGTACGTCGGGTTCCGGGCGCTCACCCGCGACCAGCCGGAGACCGAGCCGGCGTCGGCGAACTACCTCAGCTGCGTAGGCGACCTGCAAGGCGCCGATGCCGCGGTCGTCTACCCCGTCGAGCTGCCGGCGGGCTGGATCGACACCAGCGTCGCGTTCGCCCGTGGCACGCCTCCGGACTGGCGGATGGGAATCCTGACCGACCGGGGCGAGTTCGTCGGTGTCGTCCAGCAGGCATCGGACGTCGACGACCTGCTGTCCACCTACGTGGACAAGGCGCCCACGGCCGGCGAGGACGCGGCGCCGGCCAACTCGATCGGTGCCACGACCTGGCAGACCTGGTCGGACAGCGGCGGTGACCACGCCTTCTCCACCGTGATGGCGTCCGGTTCGCTCGCCGGCCAGACCCTGCTGGTCTATGGATCCGCGCCGGTCCAGGACCAGGAGGCGTTGATCAGCCTGCTCACCCTCGACCCGGTCCCGCGGCAGCCCGCGGACGCACCCGCCTGCGACTCACCCGACGCGTGAGTCAGTCGTCGGGCTCGTCTGCCTCGAGGGTCTCGTCGAGCCGCTTGCGGACGCCGTCGAGCCACTGCTGACAGATGTTGGCCAGCTGTTCGCCGCGCTCCCAAAGAGCCAGCGACTCCTCGAGGGTGGTGCCGCCGGCCTCGAGCCTGCGCACCGTCTCGACGAGCTCCTCGCGGGCAGCCTCGTAGGACAGCTCCTCGGCCTGATCGGGCTTCTTGTCAGCCATCGCTCTCCTCGAGCCTCTCGGTGCGGGTGGTGGTGGCGTGGACACGGCCGTCGGCCACCCGCACGCTGATCGCGCTCGCGGGCTCCAGGCCGGCGACCGAGCTGACGACGTGGCCGTCGTCGTCCTGCAGCACGGCGTAGCCCCGCTCCAGGGTGGCCAGCGGCGAGAGCGCCCGGGCGCGGGCGCGTTGGTGGGCGACGTCGTCGAGGGCGCGGTCGAGGCGGTGGCCGAGGGTACGGCGGGCGCGGTCTCGGAGCTCACGGACCTCGGCGGCGCGCTCGTCGAGCAGCCCTCGTGGGTCGCCGAGCACCGGCCTGGACCGTAGCGAGTCGAGACCCGCCTGCTCGCGGGCCAGCCAGCCGCCGAGCAGCTGCCGCAGCCGGTGCCGCCCGGCGTCGACGAGCCTGAGCTCCTCGGCGACGTCGGGGACCACCAGCTTGGCTGCGTCGGTGGGGGTAGAAGCCCGGACGTCGGCGACCAGGTCGAGCAGCGGCTGGTCCTGCTCGTGGCCGATCGCGGAGACGACCGGCGTGCGCATCCCGTGGACAGCGCGGACCAGGGCCTCGTCGGAGAACGGCAGCAGGTCCTCGACCGAGCCACCGCCGCGGGCGACCACGATGACGTCGACCTCGGGATGGCGCTCCAGCCGGGCCAGCGCCTCCATCACCTCGGCTGCGGCGCGCTGGCCCTGCATGGTGGCGTAGGCGACCTCGAACGCGACGTTCGGCCAGCGGCGGCGGGCGTTCTCGACCACATCGCGCTCGGCGGCGGACTCGGGCGCGGTGACCAGACCGACCCGGTGCGGAAGGAACGGCAGCGACCGCTTCAGCTCGTGGGCGAACAGCCCCTCGGCCGCCAGCAGCTGCCGGCGCCGCTCCAGCCGGGCCAGCAGCTCACCGAGGCCGACCATCCGGATCTCGCGGACGGCGAGCGAGAACGAGCCGCGGTTGGCGTAGTAGGACGGCTTGGCCAGAACCACCACGCTGGCGCCCTCGACCAGCGGCGTGGCCAGGCTGTCCACGGTGCTGCGCGGGACGGTGAGCGGCACCGAGATGTCCGCCACGGCGTCGCGCAGCGTCATGAAGACGGTCTGCAGCCCGGGGCGGCGGCTGATCTGGGCGATCTGGCCCTCGACCCACACCGCACCGAGCCGGTCGACGTATTGAGAGATCAGGTTGGCGATCTGGCGGACCGGCACGGGTGACTGCGCAGATGTCGCCAGACGACTCATGCCCGGGAACCGTGCAGTCGAGCGGCGTCCCGCGCCGCGCTGGCAAGGCGCCGGCAGGAAGGCAGGCTGGGCGCCTTCCGAGGGTCGGCAACAAAGCCAGCGTGGATGCCGGGCGTGGGTCGGCGCGCGGGGCCCGGGCATGAGTCGTCTAAGGCCATGGTCGCCGAGATTAGGGGATGGCACCGACGCCCGTAGGCTGGGCGTCGTGTCCACCGACCTTGGTACGCCGCGCGTGCTGCCCTCCGACGAGGCCGAGCGCGCCGTGCTGCTCGCCGCGCCGCGCGGCTACTGCGCAGGCGTGGACCGGGCCGTGGTCACCGTCGAGAAGGCGCTCGACCTCTACGGATCCCCGGTCTACGTGCGCAAGCAGATCGTGCACAACAAGCACGTGGTGGCCGACCTCGAGTCGCGCGGCGCGATCTTCGTCGAGGAGCTCGACGAGGTGCCGACCGGTGCCACCGTGGTCTTCTCGGCGCACGGCGTCTCGCCCGAGGTGCACCGACAGGCCGAGGAGCGCGAGCTCAAGGCCATCGACGCGACGTGCCCGCTGGTGACCAAGGTGCACCACGAGGCGAAGCGGTTCGCTGGTGACGACTACGACATCCTGCTGATCGGGCACGCCGGCCACGAGGAGGTCGAGGGCACCGCGGGGGAGGCGCCCGAGCACATCCAGCTCGTCGAGGGTCCGGCGGACGTCGCCCAGATCGTGGTGCGCGACCCGGCGAAGGTGGCCTGGCTCTCCCAGACCACCCTGTCGGTCGACGAGACCATGGAGACCGTGGCCGCGATCCGGGAGCGGTTCCCGCTGCTGCTCGACCCACCGAGCGACGACCTCTGCTACGCCACCCAGAACCGTCAGCTCGCGGTCAAGGAGATCGCCGGTGGCGCCGACCTCGTGATCGTGGTCGGGTCCGGCAACTCGTCCAACTCGGTCCGGCTCGTCGAGGTCGCTCTCGAGGCCGGTGCCGCGACGTCGTACCGCGTGGACGACGCCTCTGAGATCGACGAGGCCTGGCTGGACGGCGTCCGCACCGTCTCGGTTACCTCAGGGGCCAGCGTGCCCGAGTCGCTGGTCCAGGAGGTGCTGGAGTTCCTGCGCGAGCGCGGCTACCCCGACGCGCGCGCCGTGCACACCGCCGAGGAGTCCCTGATCTTCGCGTTGCCCAAGGAGCTGCGGCGCGATCTCAAGGCCGCCGGCCGGAGCTGACCTGCTGCTGACCTACGGCTGACGGCGCCGTCGGTTGCGTCGTCTGACCGGCCGTGTCGGCGGATCGGGCTCCGGTTCGGGCTCGGGCTCCTCGGTCGGCTCGAGCCCCTCGTCCTCGATCGCGGACTCGTCCTCCGCTTCCAGCGCCTCCTCCGGCGTCTCGTCCGGCGTCTCGTCCGCCGGGCTCGTCCCGGGATCCGGGCCAGCCAGGTCCAGCCCGATCTCGTCGGACTCGTCGCCCCAGTCCTCCCAGTCGTCCCAGTCGTCCTCGTCAGCCTCCTCGGACTCGGACTCGGACTCGTTCTCGTCGGGCTCCGTCCCGAGCTCGGTCTCGTCGGGCACCGGCTCGGCCTGGGGCACGAGCCCCAATTCCAGGCCGGGCTCCAGCTCCGGCTCCTCGTCGTCCTCGTCGTACTCTTCCGCGTCGATCATCGGGATCTCGCCCGTGTCGTCGAAGTCGTCCAGCTCGGCGTCTTCCTCGGTGAACTCGAACTCGTCGGCGTCCTCGTCGGCGAGCCCGTCCTCTGTCGCTTCCTCCTCCGGCACCTCGGGCTCCGCGGCGTACTCGTTCACCCCGAGGTCGTCGACGTCACCGAGCGCGTCGACCTCGTAGTCAGGTCCGTCGTCCTCGACGTAGGCCGGACCGTCGTCCTCGAAGTCGTCGTCCCGCTCCCGCGAGAGCCGCCGGTCGCGGCGGACGGTCATCACGACCTGGATGGCCAGCACCAGGAGGAGCAGTGCGAGGGCGATCACGAACAGCTTGACGTAGGACCTCTCCTTCTTCACCACCAGGTGCGGCGCCAGCGAGCGGCTGGCGGTGACGAACGTGGGGTGCGCCGCGTCGGCGATGACGAGGTCACCGTCGAGGTTCCCCCAGCCGGCGTTGACCACCGCGTCGACGACCTTGCGGGCCAGCTCGCCGGGGGCCGCCTTGTTGTCCGGGGCCCAGCTGCCGAGCATCAGCACCAGTCGGTCGTTGCGGTCGATGGACTCAAGCGCTGCGTAGGGGTCCTGGGAGGTCAGCTCGACAACCCCGTCCTCGCGGTCGAGCAGCCGCGTCGAGGACAGCTTGAGCGGCGCGTCCAGGGCTTCGGAGTCGGCCGCCAGCGCACCGACGATCAGTCCGGACCGGTCGTCGGCCAGGAACGCGTCGGGCTCCATCAGCTGGATCTGCAACGGCGACCCGCCGGCCCGCTGGAGCGCGGCGATGACGGCCGCAGCGTTGATGGCAGCGCTGGCCTGCCGCCCGGCGGGGCTGCGCAGCGCGACCGGAAGGATCCCCTCGTAGATCTGCGGGAAGAGCTGGAAACCCTGCGCCTGACCGGTCCCGTGGGTGACCGTCGCCGTGGACGATCCGGAGTCGAGGTCGACCTCCGCGGGTGGGATCGACGGCGGCGTGCAGGCCGAGCCGTCGGGGGCCACGGCGTTGAGGGAGACCTCGACGTCGTTGACCGATCGCAGCTTGGTGTTGGGGACCTGCACGTCGAGGGCGAACGTCGCCTCCTCGCCCAGCACCGCGGAGCCGACCAGGTCGCCGTTCACCCGTACGTCGAGACGGGCGCCGCTGGCCGCGGAGAAGGCCGTGTGCGACCCCTCGAGGTGCAGGTCGAGCGAGGAGACCGGGACACCGAAGTCGTCCTGGCGCAGGTCGAACTGCTGGGTGACCGAGCCGTAGCCCGTGAGGGCCAGCGTGTCGATCCCGAGGTCCTCGAGGGTCCGGGTCTTCGCGGTGTCGCGCGGCTTGACCTCCTGGGAGAGGTCCTGGGCGTTGGAGCCGGACAGGGCGAGCACGTCCGTCGAAAGTGCCCGCGCCGCAGCCACGAGCGCGTCGCCCGCGCCGGTCAGAGTCAGCATCGGGATGCCGGACGTCGTCGCCACCGCGGTCGTGACCTCGCCCGGCTTTCCGGCGACCAGCGCGACCACCCGCTGGCTGGCAGAGGCCGTCTCGGCCGCCGGGACCGTCAGGCTGAGGTTGATCGGCGCGTCGGCGTAGCGGTAGGCGAGCGCGGCCACCGCGGTCAGCCCCGCGGTGATCATGTCGGCGCCGGCGTCCTCGGGGATCACCACCGTGATCCCCGCCGAGGTGGCCGGGAAGAAGTCGGCGACCGACGTCGGAGCGACCTCGGCGCCGCGGTAGTCGAGCTCCATCTTGCGCATCGACGCTTCGCCGCCGGTCGGCACGCAGGTGGCTCCCGGCTGGAGCGGCCCCTCGGTCGACATGGTCAGCCCGATGGTGCCGTCCGCGATCACGTCCGCCGGGTCCACCGGGATCCGGACCTTCTGGTAGAGCGCGGACGGCACCGTCTGGCGGACCGCGCCGTTGATCCGGAACGTGATGGTGCCGCCCTCGACCACTTCGGGCATGGTCACGACGCCCGTGATGGCCCGGGCCTCCACGCCGGTGGGGACCGGCACCGCGAAGGTGCTGGTGTTCTGCGCAGCGGTCGACATGGTGCCGGGCACCGACGTGATGTCGGCCCGCGCCGGAGCGGCCGGGAGCGCCGCGAACGAGGCGACGAACAGCGCGGCGAGCACGGCGACCAGCGCCCACGCCCCCAGGCGTCGGCGTCGCGCTCCTCCGGCCCCCCGCACGTTAGGAACCCTAATGGGCCGCAGTCGCCGCCAGAGGGACTCCTCGACATACGCTCGGTGGTGTGGCGCGCTACGTCGACATCCATCCGGACAACCCGCAGGAGCGGCTGCTCCAGCAGGTCGTGGACGAGCTGCGCGAGGACGCGCTGATCGCCTACCCGACGGACTCCGGCTACGCCCTGGGCTGCCGGATCGGCAACCGCGAGGGCCGCGACCGGATCCTGCGGATCCGCGGTCTCGACGAGCGGCACCACTTCACGCTGGTGTGCAAGGACTTCAGCCAGCTCGGGCAGCTGGCGCACGTGGACAACGCGGCGTTCCGCGCGATCCGGGCCGCGACACCGGGCCCCTACACCTTCATCCTCCCGGCCACTCCCGAGGTGCCGCGGCGGTTGCTGCACCCCAAGAAGCGCACGGTCGGCGTACGGATCCCCGACCACACCGTGGTCCACGCGCTCCTCGACCTCCTCGACGAGCCGCTGGTCTCGAGCACGCTGATCCTGCCGGGCGAGACCGAGCCGCGGACCTCCGGCTGGGACGTCAAGGAGGAGCTCGACCACGCCGTGGACCTGGTCATCGAGGCAGGCGAGACGCCGGCCGAGCCGACGACCGTCATCGACTGGTCGGACGGTGCGCCGGAGGTGCTGCGGCACGGCGCCGGCGACGCCAGCCGCTTCGTCGCCTAGGACGACCGCGCGAACTGGTCGCGCACCGCCAGGCAGGACAGGCACCCGGCGTAGCCGATGCCGAGGGCGACCGCGTGGTGCGACAGGCCGGTGACCACTGCCTGGACCAGGCCGTCTCCGTGGGGCGCGATCGCGATCCGGTGCGAGACGCCCACCAGCACGAAGACCGTCAGCATGATCAGCGGCGGCAGCACGCCGACCGTGAAGAAGTCCTCCGGCCGGACCAGCAGGGCCGTGGCCACGCAGACGGCGACGAAGGCGAGGTCGAAGAAGAGGCCGACCCGGCCCCCGATGCCGACGTCGAGGACCGCGACGGTCAGGGTGAGCGCGAGGCCGAGGGCCACCATCTGGCGACCCGGTTCGTGACCCTCGTCCCAGAGGGTGCGAGCCCCGCTCACATCGACACGGTAGGGGCGGCGCGCGGCCTGCCGTCGGCCCCACGCCGCTGGCCCGGACGGGTCAGTCCAGGTCGACCACCACCGGCGCGTGGTCGGACGCGCCCTTGCCGGCCCGCTCGTCGCGGTCGATGAACGCATGTGTGACGCGCGCGGCGAACGACGGAGAGCCGACGACGAAGTCGATGCGCATGCCGCGGTTCCGCTCGTACCGCTGCCGGTAGTAGTCCCAGTAGGTGAAGACGTCCGGCCCCGGCGTGTGCGGGCGTACGACGTCGACCCAGCCGTCGTCCAGGAACGCCTGGAAGGCCGCGCGCTCCGGCGGCGTCACGTGCGTGTCGTTCACGTACGCCGCCATGTCGAAGACGTCCTCGTCCTGCGGCGCGATGTTCCAGTCGCCCACCAGGCAGATGTCGTCGCCGAGCCAGCCGTGCGCGGTCTCCCGGAGCCGGGCCAGCCAGTCGAGCTTGTAGACGTAGTGCGGGTCGTCGATCTTCCGGCCGTTGGGTATGTAGAGCGACCAGACGCGGACGCCGCCACAGGTCGCGCCGATCGCCCGCGACTCGGACGCCACCGGGTCGCCCCAGCCGGGCATCCCCGCGAAGCCGACCTCGACGTCCTCGATCCCCACCCGGCTGAGGATCGCCACGCCGTTCCACTGGTTCGTGCCGCTGTAGGCGAGGTCGTAGCCCAGCGACTGCAGCCCCATCAGCGGGAGCTGGTCCTCGCGTGCCTTGGTCTCCTGCAGGGCGAGCACGTCGATGTGGTGGCGTTGGAGCAGGGCCTCGACGCGATCGATGCGGCTGCGGAGGGAGTTCACGTTCCAGGTGGCGATGCGCACGACGCGAGACTATGTGCCACGAGATGGGTCTCGGGAGCCCTACCATTCTCAGCGTGAAGCCGATGGGCCAGCACCCCCTTCCGAGGCACGTCGTCGCACATGTCAGCGATCCCCACCTCCTTGCCGAACGTCGGCTCTACGACGTGGTCGACACGCACGAGAACCTGAGCCGGGCACTGGGACGCCTGGCCCGGCTCGAGATGCCGCCGGACGTCATCGTGTTCACGGGAGACCTCGCCGACCGCGCCGAGCCGAAGGCCTACATCGGGCTGCGCGAGATCGTCGAACCGGTGGCTGCCGAGCTCGGTGCCGAGGTGGTGTGGGTGATGGGCAACCACGACGAGCGGGAGCACTACGCCCGCGAGCTGTTCGGCGAGGAGGTCACGGAGGACGTGACCCAGGACCGGGTCCACCACATCGACGGGTT
>JAWWPK010000360.1:0-3334 GCA_033854925.1 Nocardioidaceae bacterium
CCCACATGGTCACTCCTCCTTCCCGAAACTTCGTCGACGGATCTGATGCCTCATAGACCGTGACAGTTCGGACGCGCGATCGTGCGCAGAATCACCGCGCAGGTCCACGAAAAGCCCACATTCGACCTGATCGTTCGGTGGCCGGGTAGTCCGAACGGGCCATGCCCGCCGTCCGGGGTACCCCCGAACTCGTTGTCGGTGTGCGCTGGCATGCTCGCGCCATGGTCGAGTTCCGCAAGGAGAACCTGTCCGGATCGGTGTTCGACGACGTCGACCTCACCGGATCGCGATTCATCAACGTGTTCCTGCGCGACGTGACGATCCGCGGTGCCTGGGCCGAGCGGCTCCGTCTCGACGGCGACTTCGACGAGCTCCTCTACAACGGCATCGACGTGATCCCGCTGTGGCGCGCGGAGCTCACCCGACAGCACCCGGAGTTCGCCCTGCTCGAGCCCGCCGACGCCGACGGCTACCGCACGATCTGGCCGGTGCTCGAGGAGCTGTGGACGGCCACGGTCGCGCGGGCTCAGCGACTTCCCGAGGAGCTGCTGCACGAGCGGGTGGACGGCGAGTGGTCCTTCATCGAGACGCTGCGACACCTGCTGCTCGTCCACGACGCGTGGCTGCGGCACGCGGTGCTCGGCGAGCCCGCACCCTACGACCCACTGGACCTGGGCCACGACGAGATGCCCGACCTCTACGGCGTCCCTTACGACCCCGACGCCCGGCCGACGCTGGCCGAGGTCCTGGTGCTGCGCGAGGAGCGGTTGGCCCTGGCGCGGCGGTTCTTCGAGACGCTGACCGACGAGCAGCTGGTCGGCGAGACGACCGTGACCGGTCCGGGCTACCCAGAGGCCGGCTCCTACGCCGTGACCCGCTGCCTGCGCGCCGTCGTCGACGAGGAGTGGTGGCACCATCGCTTCGCCGAGCGTGACCTCAGCGCGCTCGAGTCGCGCTGACCGGTGCCCAGCACCCGGCGTCAGGGTAGGACGTGCTCAGGCGGCGGCGAGGGCCGGCGCGTCGTCGCTCGGGGACGGTAGCAAGTCCGGCTCCGACTGCACCGGGATGCGCTTGGTGCCGGACCGCGAAGCAGTCAGGATCCCGGCGAGGGCCAGCGCGATGCCGGCGACCTGGGCGAGCGTGAACCGCTCGTTGGCCACCAGGGCACCGAGCAGTACGCCGGTGACGGGGTTGAGCAGGCCGACGACGCCGACGGTGGCCGCGCGGAGCCGGGCCAGGCCCGCGAACCAGCACAGGTAGGCGATCGCGGTCGCCACCAGGCTGGTGAAGGCGAACCCGCCGGCCGAGCGGGCGTCCAGCGCCGGCGGGGCACCCTCGACCAGTACCGCAGCGATGGTGAGCACCCCACCACCCGCGACCAGCTGCCACGAGGTCATGGCGAGCAGCGGGGTGGTCTCGTCCGACCACCGCTTGGTGAGTACGGCACCGCCGCAGGACAGGGTCAGCGCAGCGGCGGAGGCCGCGACTCCGGCCGGGTCGATGGCGCCGCTGGCACCGCCGACGAGGAGCAGTACGCCGGCGATCCCGGCCAGCGAGCCGCCCAGGAGCAGCGGGGTCGGTCGTTCGCCGAGGAGCAGCCAGCCGAACCCCGCCATGGCCAGCGGCGCCAATGCCATCACCGAGGCGGCGACGCTGGAGGGGAGCAGCTGGGCAGCGACGTAGACCAGGAGGAAGAAGGCGCCCACGTTCATGGTGCCGAGCACGGCGGAGCGCCACCACCAGGCGCCGCGGGGGAGGGTGCGGGCGATCGCGAGGAGCACCAGCCCGGCCGGCAGGGCGCGCAGGGCCGAGCCCCAGAGGGGCGCGTCGGCCGGCAGGAGCTGGCGGGTCACGACGTAGTTGGCGCCCCACGCGACGGGGGCGACGGCGGTGACGGCGATCCATTTTGCTTCCACGGAAGTCATTATCGCCTTCCGAGGAAGATATATTCCCACCGTGACCGATCACGTCGGACGGATCCAGGAGCAGTGGCGCCGGGAGCGTCCGGACCTCGACGTCTCGCCGCAGGGCCTCTACGGCCGGCTGCACCGGCTGGCGGACCGGCTGCGCGACGAGCTGGAGGTGGAGTTCCGCCGGTTCGGACTGGGGGAGGGGGAGTTCGACGTGCTGGCGGCGCTGCGCCGCGCGGGCGCGCCGTACGAGCTGGCGCCGGGGGAGCTGGCCCGGCACACCATGGTGACCACCGGCGCGGCCACCAAGCGGATCGACCGGCTCGAGGCGGCCGGCCTGGTCACCCGCCGGGTCAGCGACGAGGACCATCGCGGCCGGGTGATCGCGCTCACCGAGGCAGGGCGGCGAGTGATCGACGACGCGTTCACCGCGCACATCGCGAACGAGCACCGGCTGCTGACGCCGCTGTCCGAGAAGGACCGCAAGGACCTCGAGCGGCTGCTCAGGAAGTGGCTGGGCGCCTTCGAGGAGTGAACTGGCTACGCGGCGACGAGCCGCACCGAGCCCGGCATCACGACCGGCTCGCAGGCACAGTCGTCGCCGCAGGCCAGGTAGGTGTGCAGCTCGTGTCCGCAACGCGGGCACGGCAGGTCGTGCGACAGGTGCGTGTCGTTGGTCTGGACGGTGTCCCACATGGCCGTGCCTCCATTTCCGGTTGCTGTGCGTCGCTGTGTTCCAGGAGTGCTGACTCTCACTCCAGATACGAATCAGCGGACTCGAGCGGATTTCTCGGGCGGCTTCCCGCGCATGGCACGATCGGGGACGTGACCACCAGCCCGGCGGAGGAGCAGCGGCTGCGCGACCTGAGACTGCTGCGCCGGGTCAAGGACCGGATCGACCGTGACTACGCCCAGCCTCTGGACGTCGAGGCGCTCGCGCACGGCGTACACCTGTCGGCCGGGCACCTGAGCCGCGAGTTCAAGAAGGCCTACGGCGAGTCGCCGTACTCCTACCTGATGACGCGCCGGATCGAGCGCGCGATGCGGCTGCTGCGCAAGGGTGACTTGAGTGTCACCGACGTGTGCTTCGCGGTCGGGTGCCAGTCGCTGGGGACCTTCAGCACCCGGTTCACCGAGCTGGTCGGCGTGTCCCCGAGTGTCTACAAGCAGGAGTCCGCGCAGGCGATGGACGGGGTGCCGTCGTGCGTGGTCAAGCAGGTGACGAAACCGATCAGGGCAGCATCGATCAGGAATCAAGAAGCACGGTCGACGAACGTCTCCTAGCGTTCTCGCCATGGACCTGAAGATCTACAACGCGTTCCTGCCACACGACGACCGCGACGCTGCGGTCGCCTTCTACTGCGACACGCTCGGCTTCGAGCTGCGCAACGACGTCGGCTACAACGGCATGCACTGGCTCACCG
>JAWWPK010000361.1:0-3429 GCA_033854925.1 Nocardioidaceae bacterium
TCCTTCGGCTACTGGACGACGAACTTCGTCGAGGTGCAGCGCGCGATGGCCTCGAACTCGATCTCGTCGGCACGCAAGACGCCGATCATCGGCGCCTTCCCCAAGATGTTCGTCCCGTTCATCACGATCTTCCCTGGCATGATCGCGGCCGTCCTGGTCACGGAGATCGCCAAGACCAAGGGCGGGGACGTGGTCCCTGGTGGAGCGTCAGGGGACGTGAAGTTCAACGACTCCCTGCTGTTCCTGATGCGAGACGTCTTGCCCAACGGGCTGCTCGGCGTCGCGATCACCGGCCTCCTGGCGGCGTTCATGGCCGGCATGGCCGCCAACATCTCGGCGTTCAACACCGTGCTCAGCTACGACCTCTGGGAGACCTACGTCGTCAAGGAGCGCGAGGACGACTACTACCTGCGGGTCGGCCGGATCGCGACGGTGGTCGCGACCGTGGTGGCGATCTTCACCGCGGCGCTGGCATCGAACTTCTCGAACATCATGGACTACCTCCAGGTCCTGTTCGGGTTCTTCAACGCACCGCTCTTCGCAACGTTCATCCTCGGTATGTTCTGGAAGCGGATGACCCCGGCCGCCGGGTGGATCGGCCTCTCGGCAGGCACCCTGGCTGCGGTCGCGACCGGGATCGCGACCGAGGGCACCCTCGGCAGCCTGAGCCAGGGCTGGATCCACCTGTCCGGCCAGGGCGCTGCGTTCGTGGCGGCGTCGGTCGCGTTCGTCGTCGACATCGTGCTCAGCGTCGCGGTCTCGGTGGTCACCGAGCCGAAACCGGACTCCGAGCTCAGAGGGCTCGTCTACTCCGAGACCCCCACGGACGACCTGGTGGACGCCGACGAGGCGACGTACCCGTGGTATCGCCGGACCATCCCGCTGGCCTCGATCGCGCTGGTCATGGTCATCATCCTGAACGTGATCTTCTGAGGAGGCCCTGAGTCATGAGTGAGCAGACTGGACAGAAGCACACCGCGGGCGCGCTCGACATCCGCAACATCATCGGCGGGCTGCTCGGGGTGTACGGCGTGATCCTCGTGCTGATGGGCCTGTTCGGCAACAAGGAGCTCGACAAGACCGGTGACTGGAACGCGAACCTGTGGGCCGGACTGGTGCTCGTCGTGGTGTCGGCCGTGTTCCTCACCTGGGCGAGGCTCAGGCCGATCGTCGTGCCCGACCACGTCGCCCCGCCGGACGACCCCGGCCGGCCGGCCGGACACTAGTCGAGGACGCGGGCCGGGCGCAGCCCGACCGGATCGACCTCCAGGCCGGTGCCGTCCGCCTTGGCCGTGTAGACGACCACGGTGTCGATCACGCGCTCCGACCGGTAGAGGTCGATGGTCAGCGGACAGCCGCGCCCGTCACGGGCGACCCGTGGGTCGATCTCGAGCCGCAGCGCGAACCGTCCACCGGTCTCCTCGGGCCGGGGCACCCCGCACCAGGTGTCGGGCGGGACCGTCACGTCGACCCGCAGCGCAGGCATTCCGCTGGTGGTGGGCGCGGCCTGGTGCGCTGCCTTCTCGATCAGGTCGAACGCCTCGGCCCAGCGCTTCCGGTCGGTCGCGTCGGCCTGCACGAAGCTTCGCGCCATGCTGCCGCTGACCAGGAGGGTCACCGTGTCGGCGAACTGTGGCGCCTTGCCGCCCAGAGCAAAGGCCACGAACTGCCAGGCGTCGGACCGGGCAAGGAACAGTGCCTGACAGAAGACACCGGACGCTGCGGCGGTGTGCACGGTGACCGTCTGGCCCTCCCGGACCAGCGTGCCGGTCGGTGGGTCGGACCCGAGCACCAGCCCCTGGGGCTCGCAGGAACGATCCGGCCGGAGCCGGACGTCGTATCCCTGGTCCTCGAGCAGTCGCTGCGCCTGGCTCGCATCGAGCGCGAACAGCGACGGCACCGGACGCGGTGGTGGCCGGTAGGTCAGCCCGGCGCCCACGGCAACCGCGACCGCCACCAGGCCGATGGCCACGAGCGGGCCGGCGCGGCGGGACCGCTGGGGGACGCCGCTGATCGCACCTTCCAGCGCCTCCTGGACGAGCGGGTCGGGGTCCTCGGCGCGGCCGATCCGCTTGCGCTGCTCGAGCAGGACCTGGTCGACGTACGTGCCGGCCTCGCCCTCCGCGCAGCCGAGGAGTACGGCGTGCTCGATCAGCCTGCCGTACCGCGCCGCGACGTACTCGTCGAAGTCCACGACACCTCCGCGGTCACGGTACGGCTTCGACGGTCTTCGGCGTGTAGACGACGACCGCATCGATGAGCGACCCCGTGCGGTAGAGGTCGACGGTGAGCGGGCACCCGCTGTCGACCTGGCGCGCGTCGATCTTGAAGCGGGTCGCGCTGCGGTCGCCGACCGCGGAAGGGCGGGCCACACCGCACCACGAGCCGGGCGGGATCTCCGTGGTGACGACCAGCCGCGGCAGTCCGCTCTCGGAGGGTGTGGTCTCCCCGGCCGCCTCCGCGATCGTGGTCGTGACGTCGTCCTGCAGCAGCAGCCCCGCGGCGGGATCACCGGTCAGCCGGACCGGGCTGCCGCCGTCGACGACCACATCCACCGATGCGGCGAAGTCGGGCGCCGGGCCCCGGCCCAGTGCGAACTGCACGAACTCCCACGCGGCTGCGCGCCTCGGGTAGGCGGGCTCGCACTGACTGCCCGACAGCACCGAGGTGCGCACCGTGACCGTCGCGCCCTTGCGGGCCGGACCTCCGCTGGGCGGGTCTGAGTCGATGACCAGCCCCGGCGGCTCGCAGGACCTCGCGGGTCGCAGCAGTACGTCGTAGCCCCGGTCCTGAAGCAGCTGCTCGGCCTGGTCCCCGTTGAGCGCGAACAGCGACGGCAGCGCATCCGGTGTGGGCCGGTAGGTCAGCGCGACCCCCACCGCCGCGGCGACCGCGACCAGACCGACGGCGACCAGCGGACCGGTTCGACGGGACCGCTCGGGGACGCCGCTGATCGCGCGTTCGAGCGCCTCCTGGACGAGCGGGTCGGGGTCCTCGGCGCGGCGGATCCGCTTGCGCTGCTCGAGCAGCACCTGGTCGACGTACGTGCCGGCTTCTCCCTCGGCGCAGCCGAGGAGGACGGCGTGCTCGATCAGCCTGCCGTACCGCGCCGCGACGTACTGGTCGAAGTCCACGACACCTCCGGTGTCACGGTACGACCAGCGGCCTCAGCCGGTTCAGAGGTCGAAGAGCGAACCCGACTCGTTGATGTCGACGTCGGTCTTCGGCGTGTGCGCCTCGCCGGAGCTGGTGGGCTTCGGCTTCTCCTCCGGCTCGTTGTCTTCTTCCGGCTCGGCCTCGGCCTCGGGCTCGTCGTCTGCTTCCGGCTCGGAGAACGTGGCCGCCTGGCTCAGCGCGGCACCCGCGGAGACCTGCTCCTGCGGCTCCTCATCCACCTCCGCCTCCTCGGCGCCTGCCTCCGGCTCAGGC
>JAWWPK010000362.1:0-4248 GCA_033854925.1 Nocardioidaceae bacterium
TCTTGTAGTCGCGGAAGACCACGCCGTCGGCGTCCATGCCGCGCAACCGGTCGCCGATCTCGACCACGGCGATCGCGACCCGCTCCTCGATCGAGATGAGGACGCCGTGCGGCCACTGCCGGGTCACCGTCACGGACCTGACGACGGCCAGCGCGCCGATGCGCCGCTCGGCGGTCGCCAGGTCGACGCGGGCCAGCGGCTCCCCCTCGTCGATACCGGAGCGGGCGCGGATGTCGGAGGCCTCGACGGTCTGGGCACCGCTGACCTCGATGTTCTCGACGGCGAGCCACTTCGAGAACCACACGGCGTAGATCCCCCCGCCGACGATCGCCAGGACCAGCACGAGCACGAGGAGGTAGCGCCAGGCGAGCCAGCGCCGCCGCCACTGGCGGCGCGCGAACCGACGCCTGCTGCGTCTGGTGGCCTTGTCGACCGCCGGGGCCACCGCCGGGCCGATCGTCGCGTCCCCTCCGGACGAGCGGCGGAGGCTACGCACGCTCACCGCCGAGCAGCTCGAGGACCTTCGGGCCGAGCTCGGTGACACTGCCGGCGCCGAGCGTCAGCACCAGGTCGCCCGGGCGGGCCCGAGAGACCACGGCGGCCGGGACGTCGTCGAGGTCGGGGATGAACGTGACGTGCTCGGGAGACAGCGGTACGGCGGACGCCACCAGGGCACCCGTCACCGAGGGGTCGGCCTCCTCGCGGGCCAGGTAGACGTCGCAGACCACCACCTCGTCCGCCGCTCCGAGCGCCCGGCCCATCGCCGGGCCGAAGGTCCTGGTCCGGGAGACGAGGTGGGGCTGGAACGCGACGATCAGCCGGCCGGACCCCGCGACGGCCCGGGCGGCAGCCAGGTCACCGGCGATCTCGGTCGGGTGGTGCGCGTAGCTGTCGTAGACACGGACCCCTGCGGCCTCGCCCTTGCGCTCCATCCGCCGCCGGGTGCCGGTGAACGACCCGATGCCCCGGACCAGGTCCGGGTCGGCGAAGCCGAGGGCGCGTCCCGCGGCGAGCGCCAGCAGCGCGTCGGCGAGGTAGTGGTCGCCGGGTGACCAGAGCGTCACGCCGGCCAGCGCCTCCGGCCCGACGTCCGCGATCCCGGGCCGGGTCGACACGGAGACGACCCGCCGGCCCGCGGCAAGGTGACGCTCGGCCAGCAGCGCGGCGCCGGCGTCGTCGACGCAGCAGACCAGGAACCCGTCCGGGGCGAGGGTCGCGGCGAAGTCGTCGAAGCCCCGCGCGTAGGCCTCCTCGGTCAGCCAGTGGTCGAGGTGGTCGGCCTCGATGTTGGTCACGACCGCGGCGTACGGCGAGTAGTGCAGGAAGGCGCCGTCGCTCTCGTCGGCCTCGGCGACGAACAGCTCGCCGGTCCCCTCCCTCGCGTTGCCACCGGTCGCCGTGAGGTCGGCGCCGACGGCGTACGTCGGGTCCGCGCCGGCCGCCTCGAGGGCAGCCGTCAGCAGGGCCGTGGTCGTGGTCTTGCCGTGCGTGCCGGCGACCGCGAGCACCTTGCGGCCGGCCATCACCGACGCCAGCGCCGCCGACCGCGGCAGGACTCGCAGGCCGCTCGCCACCGCCGCGGTGTACTCGGGGTTGTCCTCACGCACCGCGGTCGAGACGACGACGGTGTCTGCGTCGCCGAGCTGCTCGGCGGCGTGGCCGACGTGCACCCGCGCGCCGAGGGCGCGCAACGCGTCGAGCGTGGGCGAGTCGACGCCGTCACTGCCGCTCACCGGGATGCCGCGGGCCAGCATGATCCGGGCGATCCCGGACAGTCCGGCGCCGCCGATGCCGACGAAGTGCACGTGACCCAGCTGGTCCGCCGGCAGCAGCTGCTCAGGCACGCCGATCTTCATGACTGAGCCTTCATGCCGGTCTCCAGCACGATCCGGGCCAGCTTCTCGTCCGCGTCGCGCGGGATCAGCCCGGCGGCCGCCGCGCTCATTGCGGCCAGGCGCCCGGCGTCAGCGACCAGGGCCGGGATGGTGGCGACCACCCATGCGGTGGTGAAGTCGGCGTCGGCGACGAGCAGCGCTCCCCCGGCGTCGACGACCGGCCGGGCGTTGAGGTCCTGCTCGCCGTTGCCGATCGGCAGCGGCACGAAGACCGCGGGTACGCCGACCGCGGCCGCCTCGGTCACGCTGTTCGCGCCGGCCCGGCAGACCATCAGGTCGGCGGCGGCGAGCGCGTAGTCCATCCGGTCGACGTATGGCACCACGACGTAGGGCGCGGCCCCGAGCTCGGGCGTCACCTCGTTCTTCGGGCCGACGACGTGGAGCACCTGGACGCCCGCGTCCCCCAGGGCCCGGGCGGCGCCGGCCACGGCGTTGTTGACGGTGCGCGCACCCTGCGACCCGCCGGTGACCACCAGGGTCGGCCGGTCCGCGTCGAGGCCGAAGAACGCGCGCGCCTCGGCGCGCAGCGCGACCCGGTCGAGGCCGGAGATCATGGTGCGGATCGGCAGGCCGACGTACTCCGCGTGCGGGAGCGGCGTGTCCGGGAAGCTGACCGCGACCCGCTGCGCGATCCGGGCGCCGGCCCGGTTGGCGAGGCCGGGCAGAGCGTTCCCCTCGTGGACGACGATGGGCACCCTGGCGCGCCGGGCGGCGAGGTAGGCGGGCATCGAGACGTAGCCGCCGTAACCGACGACCACGTCGGGCCGCACCCGGTCGAGCACGGCTCGGGCCTCCCGCACCGCGCCGCGCAGCCGGCCGGGCACCCGCAGCAGCTCGGCCGAGGGCCTCCGGGGCAGCGGCACCGGCGCGATCAGCTCCAGCCGGTAGCCGGCCTCGGGGACGACGCGGGTCTCCAGCCCGCGAGGGGTGCCCAGGCAGGTGATCTCCGCCGCGGGCTCGAGCCGGCGCAGGGCGTCGGCCGTCGCGAGCAGCGGGGACGTGTGGCCGGCGGTGCCGCCGCCGGCAAGGAGGATGCGCATCAATGCAGAGACTAGGAGTCGACCTGCAGTATCAGCGGGAGGCCGACAGCCCGGCCGAGCGCCGCTTGCGTCGCTGGGCCAGCGCGCGAGCGGCCTCCGGCTCGCGGCGCGCGAAACCGACCAGCAGCCCGAGGGCCACCAGTGACGGCAGCAGCGCGGAGCCGCCGTAGGAGATCAGCGGCAGTGGGATGCCGATCACCGGCAGCAGCGCGAGGACCATCCCGACGTTGATGATCATCTGGCCGACCAGCCACACCACGATGCCGAACGACGCGTAGCGGACGAACGGGTCGGCGGTACGGCGCGCGACCCGCAGGGCGGCGAACGCGATCGTGAGGAACAGGGTGATCACGAGCAGGGTGCCGGCCAGGCCGAGCTCCTCGCCGAGCACCGCGAAGATGAAGTCGGTGTGCGCCTCCGGCAGGTCGCCCCACTTCTGCTGGCTGGCGCCGATGCCCTGGCCGAACAGGCCGCCGGTCGAGAGGGCGTAGAGGCCGTGAGCGGGCTGCCAGCCCTTGTCGTGGTAGTCGTTGAAAGGGTCGATGAAGTTGGTCACCCGGCCGAGCCGCTCGGCGTTCGTGCCGACGAGGACGAAGAGTCCGACGGCGACGACCGAGAACATGACCGTGAAGAAGCGCCGCGGCGCACCGACCACCCACAGCGAGCCGAGCAGCAGCGCGAAGAGCACCAGCGCCGTGCCGAGGTCGTTGCCGAGCACCACCAGCCCGGTGGCCAGGATCATCCCGGGCACCACCGGGACGACGATCTCGTGGGTGCTGGCGAGCCGGCGCTCCTTGTTGGCGTAGATGTGCGCGGCCCAGATCACCATCGCGAGCTTGGCGATCTCCGACGGCTGGATCACGATCGGCCCGATGCCGAGCCAGTTCTGGTTGCCGTTGCGCTCGACGCCGAAGAACGCCGTGAGCAGCAGCAGCACCAGCGAGACCGAGAATCCCGGGTAGGCAAGCCGCCGGACCCAGCGGTGCGGAAGCCGGCTGGCCACCCACGCGAGCGGCAGCCCGATCAGCACCCACACCAGCTGGCGGCGGACCACGGCGTACGAGTCACCGTTGTTGACCTCGTAGGAGTACACGCTGCTGGCGCTGAGCACCATGATCAGCCCGATGGTGAGCAGCAGTGCCGAGGCGCCGAGCAGCAGGTAGTAGGACGTGAGCGGCCGGTCGAGCGCTGCCCGCAGGGAGCCGAACCAGGAGCGCGGCCGGACCGGAGACTCCGTCGCGATCACGTGCGCGACGCTGCGGCGCAACCGGAGCCTGGTCGGGAGCCCGGGCAGGGTGGGGAACTCGAAGCGG